>NZ_OSDX01000007.1:0-140933 GCF_900382755.1 Vibrio sp. Evd11 | reverse complement strand
AGCCACAGAAGCAGCCGTATACGCCGCAGAGTGAGCAGCAAGCCGCGCCACAGAAGCAGTACAGTAATTACGCAGAACCGCCACAACAACATGATGAGATTAATCCTGACAACTGGAATGGTAATCGACCATTTCGTTAAGGTTTAACCTTTATCACCTAAGAACCTCTCAATACAGAGAGGTTCTTAGTTTCAAACAGTCTACTTATATGTCCACACTATCTCGTTACTTCGATATACAATCCCTAACGGAAAACGAGACAACATCCACATATAACTCAAAATTTTATATTTTTTTTTTATAAAATTTTGAGCCTTAAATTCATCTCATTTATGATGAGTTGGCTTGGTAATGAGTAGGGAGAATATACTTACGTATAAGTCACCCCATATGTTGACATATAAGTAGATTGACCAAACATACTATATCTATTGCATAATTATAATTGATCGGTTCGCCACTAATCCGGCAGCGCCGAGAATGACGTAAATAAATACAATTTCAATGAGTTAAAGCATCATCGATACAAAGCGTGACTTTGGTGCAGCAGGTCATTAATAGTTCTCTCAATTTCATAAAATAGGATCCAGTTCAAGGTCCTAGTTAATTTGAGCGCATTATTAACTGTAAGTGTTTCACTCATTTGGTTTATTATTTGTACGTTAAGTTTGCAAATTTATAAAAAGACGGCATACGGCATACGGCATACAAAGCAAATAAAACATGGAAAATTTATATATATGGACGTAACAAATCAGTCAGGTGGAAATATGGATAATTCAGCATTTGCGAAGTGTTTGCCAAAAAACCTATTCGCACGTTCGAAGAAGGATTTATCGCAAAAGATAGATAACATCATCAAGTACGATAGTTTCGCCAAGTCCAGCGATGACTTATCTGAGTGTAAACAGATTATCGACACCAAAATGTATGAGATTTGTTGTCTCTATGCCGATGGTAAGAAGGAATTTGAAACATACCCTGAGTTTCTTCGTTATACATCTGCGTGCTTACGAAACTCAATCATAGATTTCAACCGAAACAGGTCAGTGATACGCGGCCCTAGAAACAAAACAGTTCAAATCAAAGAGGTTTTAGAGTCTTCCTTTATAACTGACTACCACAGCTTAGAGGATAGCCCTGAACTAGAGCAACGAGACTTTGAACAAGCACTAAACCATCTACGTGAAAACACACCATCAGAGCTATTCAATAAAGAAATGGAATTGTTATACATGAACAACGTTGACGAACTCACTCCAAAGGAAGTCGCGATAGAACTTGGCCTTTCTGTTGGTTCAGTCAACCGACGCATGAAAAATGCGAAAAATGACATCAAATCAATTTTCGAAGAACTCAAAGTGAGAAAGGCGGATATATTTGGAGAATAATACACTTCAAACAACCTTCGATTACTCCATATTAAAAAGCAGCTCAAATCCATCTGAGCTGCTTTTTTTATTACTTCAACTTTGCTTCGCGATACAAAGGCATATTTTTACCACCAGGTAGTAAGGCTCTCACTGTAAGAATGTAGCCACTCTGAATCTTACCGTTCTCATGAATAATTCCTAGTATCGATTTTTCATCTTTCATTAAAGTAGCGGCGCTTTTTTCTAGTTGGCCAAACAATTCTCTAGTAAGGGATTCACAGAATGTATCTTTGAACTTATCTATTGAGAAAAATAAGCCTTCTCGTAAATGTAACACGTGAGATCCCGGCTCATTAAAAGAGATTGTTCCTTGTTCAATTCCTGCTTCTATGTAGGGTATCCAAGTGCATAAAAGGTTTGTTAGTATTTTTTGCTCTACATCCTGATCATAAACTCTCGTGTCAGACTCACACCCTAAACTATGGTTTCGTGCCAAGAGTTTTACCATTTTCTCTGACAACTCAACCTTTCTCGGTGATGTCGTTACTTTAGTTTCAGATTCAAATGGCCTTTGGTTTTCATCAACGTAGCCTTCGCTGTCATGTATAGTGATACCACCGTCATAATCAACCATGTCCATCGGATCAACAAAATCTTCATCGCTATAATTAGGCACATCGAATATAGGCGGCTCCGGCAAATTAACGGTATCGTAAGCCGTTGTCGGGGGCGCACTGTATGAATCATCTGCCTTTGGTGTATATGGAGCCACAGACGCCTTTTCAGGCAACTCACTTTCAATCATTACTACGTTTTTTGTACTCGTAACAGATTGAGATTGTGTTTTCTGTTGAGACTGATTTGAATTAGTATGCATTTTTGGACTGCTAACTTTAGGTTTACTAGTACTTACATTCGAGTTATTCAAACCAAGCCCAATACCAATTGCCTTATCCAAAATTGAACCTTGAGTTGCGTTTGCTTTTTTCTTTGGTGCCGGCTTTTTTTTCTGATTGCTGGAATTTGATACTTTGGCAGCTGATTTCGTTTGTTTTGCGTTATTCGTTTTTGGGCCAGATACCGGTGGGGTGGCAGGTGTTGATCTGTTTTGATTTGCATTATTACTTTTTGGCGCCGAAATGACCGTCGCGGGAGGCGGAGTAGCAGGGGTTGTTTTGATTAATGGTGTGTTCTTGGGAGTTGTGGCTACATCTGTCGAGTCCGGTTGTTCTGAGACTGTATCAGTCTCATTGTTATCTTGAGTCTTACCGAAAGACATAACAGTATCGTTAACCTTTTGTCCGACACCACTTTCAACGACTTCTTCTCTTTGAGAAACCAACTCTTCGTGTTTATCATTGCTGCCATCATTTTGATTAGCGTTACCATCTTCTTGATTAGCATTACTGTTATCTTCGTATGAGCCTTCTACTTCTTCACCTTTAAGTGAACGGCCCTTATTTGGTTTTTTAAACAATTCAAAATCAGAATCATGGAATAAAGACCAAACCTCAGGATAGTTTTCTTCCGAGTACTCCAATACTTCATCTTCATCATCTTCACACATCGCAAGACTTTTATCGCTAATTCGATATTGAACATCAAAAGAGCGCAAATCATCTATACCTATTTCTGTTAGTTTGTGAGCGTCGATTACGAAATACGACATTTCTTTCGATTTGTTCGCATTGTTGGTGCTAAAAAACTCAATCCACCAGAAAGTGTCACCAGAAGGAGCAGGTAAAGTTACTTCATTATCAACAAGTAAAGTAAAAATTGCTTGGTCGTTGGGTAAGCGAATATTCGTATCTGACAATCGTTTCTTTATTATCGGTAAGACACTTTTTGCTGAAAGGAAAATCAGATCACCATATCGCTCCATTTGTGAATACTTACCCATGGCCACTTTGTTAGTTACTAGGTTGAATGAATCTGGTGACGCTATGACGTCTTTAATGACGGCTAAAAATGATTCAAATACTGGAAGGTTCGGGTCTTGCAAATCCACATATGAGCTATTTCGATTGATAGCATGATGACGCCTAATACCATCGTCCGTTGAAACTTGATCTGCATGTTTAACACATTCACCTAACTCATGACCTAGCGCATAATCGGACCCAATTGTATGTACTAAATCTATGAATAACTCTGCAGCATGAGTATCACTATAACCAATAATCCATTCTAACCCCGCTTGAGGAACAACATCTTGAAACAGGTTAGATGCGAAAAGCTCATGTGATGATTGATGATACACATTAAGCCCACTTTTATTTTTGTATGTAGTTATTCGATACTCAACCTGTTCATGCTCTTTGGGGATCTGATGAATCATTGGGTTCCATAGCTTCCACTTTTTATTTTGGTTTCGAGTAAACCACTTAAAGTTCGTATAAATCTTTCCTCCATCGTGAAGCAAGCCACCAATAAAGCATGAGTACATGAAAACGCGTTCTAACCACTGAATAGTCTCCACTTCACGATCAGGAAAGTACACAGCACCTTGACTCTTACGCATAGCGTACATGGCCACCTCAAGTGAGTGTTCTATAAGGCCATAGGGCTCAGAATGGTGATGCCTATCGGACGCAGCTACGCTTTGGCATAACCGTGTAAATGATAAAATTGCAGGCTTATAGTAAAGGTCGAATAGCTTGTCATTTAACCCTGCTATTTCCTTTATTTGACCAACCAAATACACACATTGCTCTCTTCTCAAGATTGTTTCTGGTTCTAGGAACAAGTTCACATTTTTTGAACTTTCAAAATTAGAACTAGAACTTCCACTTTCACTAACACATTGACTTGAAACATTTTTATTGTCTCTACTTTTATTGTCAGCCATCTCGCCTGTTTTTTTTGTATTAGTCATTTTTTTCGGGAATAAACTATTCAGTAGCACCATAAATTTTTCCATAAATAGGGATCTGCCAGATATGAGTAAAAAGGACGTATTACCTAAGCCAACCCAAGAATTAATCAAAGCTCTAGGCACCAAACAAGCTCTGAAAAAGAAGCTCAATTCATTGCCGGAATCTCGTATTAGTAAGTTGGCTTTGATGTTTGCCGATGCTTCCGCTGAGATTTTATTGGAACGTGAAGTAGAGAAAGAAGAATCTCTTCGTGTTCAGAAACTCATTGAAGCAACGCTTAGTAATCTCAGTGAGGAACACAACATTCCACTCGACATAATCAAAGCTAGAACTAACCAACTCTAACTAGTTTATGGATCTTTAATGAAGGCAACGAAAAAAAGGAAGGAACAATGGGGAATGGAACAAAATTCATAAACGAAATCCTAAATACAATACCTGAATTGCCTAGTGGTTACTCAGATCTTTCTGACAGCTATAAGAAGAAGTGTATTTATTATGTACGCCGCTTAAAGAAAACGATACCCCATGTTATTGAGCAGCCTTTTGAATCGTTTACTGAGTTAGAAAAGTTTGTAATAGAAGCTGATAAAAACGGCTTTTCACAGTTTATGTTAACGGACTTTACCAAGCGCGGAATCACATTCAAAAACCACACACTAAGATTACAAGGTATGAAAAAA
Organism: Vibrio sp. Evd11; assembly: GCF_900382755.1. Lineage (NCBI taxonomy): Bacteria > Pseudomonadati > Pseudomonadota > Gammaproteobacteria > Vibrionales > Vibrionaceae > Vibrio > Vibrio sp. Evd11. Next base: position 136,001 of record NZ_OSDX01000007.1, on the reverse strand, counting down.
TACCTAACACCTCAAGAAGTAGCTAACGGCATCATGCACTTCAAAATCGACTTAACTAAAGAAAGTAAAACTAGTTATGTAGAAGAGCTAGGAAAGCTTATATCAGCTCTAAATCTATCAGGTATAACTACTGTTGACCAACTTGCACTTGTACTTTCGGAAAGCGATAGAGAGTCCCTTAAAGAACTAAAACACTACTTTGAACATTCGAGCCGATACATTGAATTTCTAAAGCTGGTTTCTCTCTTAGCGCTAAAAAATACAAAGTGTGAAGATGGCGATATAAGCCAGTTGAAAGACGATTTTGATGTAGAGCCAGAACTAGCTTTACCCGGTCTATATCCACTACTAAATGATGCTCTTTCTTTATCTATTAAGGAGCTCAAGTACCTATGATATTACCCTTGGAAATACGTAATAAAGTTGTGTTTAGAAAGGTCGTTAGGATTGTCAATCACACCATGTTTAACACTCTTACTGCCAAGTTTTGGAATGTCCATTCTCCCAACTTCCTGCCTGAAAACATGGATCAACTTCAATCTCTGTTGTCCCTTTCACTATTGGCCGGGCAAATAGATTTATTGGATGTAATCGACCACGTACATCGAGAATCACCAGAAACTATTTTTGATGATCCAGCCCTTACAGATACATTCATAAACGTATTGAATGAGAGGTTCAACAATGACAATTAAGAGCCACGCATTTAGTCAAAGACTAATGCTTACTAGTTGTATAGAAGATGCTGTATTAAGCGATTCAATGTTAATAAACGAGATTCTGTCTCGCCCAAATCCTGAGTCAAAGTTACTACTAATAAACCACTTCAACTTAGAAGAAACAGACGCAAATCTAGTCGTTGATAAGCAACTTTCTATCGCGTTATTTGAAGCTAGTACTTTGGTAAATGAGAATGTCACCGAAGTAAATGACATTAAAAATTTGAGTGTATTTAGCAATACAAAACAGGGTAAGCAACTCATTAAAAAGATGCTTGAAAAGTACCAAATTCTAATCGAGCTTTATGCAAGAAAGGCGTCCTCAACAGCAAACCCAACACTATTTAAAATGATCGGTTCATCGAAGAGAACGAGCAAAGCAGTTCGAAATTTTCTTTGTCATCAAATCGAAGAATCACGCGAAAAAATGAGCAAAAATTATGAAGAAAACAATTTGAAAGTTAAGCAATTTAGATTGCTAAAACTTGAAGAAACGTTTTCAAAAGTTGCACATACAATCGACCTAAACTCGAACTTTTATTACATAGATGCGCTGATAAAAGTAGCCGACGAAAGTGGTCAATACATGAATAAAATCGACAAGAGCATTTCAACAAAAGTTTTCGATTTAGTAGATAAAATCAAGCAAGGAGTTAGCTATGTCTAGCAAAGAGAATCGACCACAACATCAACAACACATGCAACCAAACGCCCTCGAATCCTTAACTAAAATTGGTGGATCTCAAAGCGAAAGTGCACTTGCATTGCACGGAACAATGACAGAAACAAAACCTGACATTCCTTCTGTTAAAATTGAGTTCTACACAAAGGCGGCCCCACAAATGCTTTTCTCCAAAAAAGGGGGGCAAAATGGTAACGGCACTCACTTTATTCAAGGTTTAGATTGGTTTGATACAAAGCTTTTAAAAATCCTTAATGCAGTTCGTCAAGACGACCCATTTGCAGACCAACTTTTACTCAACATTGAAAGCGGAATAATCAATCTTGGTAACTTCTATAGAGAAGAACAACTTAACATCCACGCTCTGATCGAAGAAAAATTTCAAGGTGCTAATGCTGAAATTAATATACCCAAAAACAGCACTAGCTCAACAGTAGAGATTACCTTAGCGCATCGTTTGTCGTACAACCTTTTATGGCTAGTTAAAGAGTTAGATACTCTTTTATACTTCTTGTTTTACTGCGACCAATATTCGATCTTAAAGGTGAAAGATGTGAAAGAACGTCGTGAGGTTTTGAAGAAAAAATTTCGACAAGTTCTAGCACAAATCAACTCTTGGACGTCAACCGGGATTAGTCGTGAAGACCTTGCTTACAACACTGCTAAAGTGAATCTGGCCTTTCAAAAAAACAAAGAAGTACAACTTTCAAAAGAAGTTATTTACTTGGAGCTACGTGCAGACTGCGCGCCTGAAATATCATCACACCGTAATGATATTATGGACAAAGGGATCGAAGAAAAGTTAAGAAACTTGTATCAATAATCCACATTATGACGACTTTTTCAGGACACCTACATACAACTATGTGGGTGTTTTTTTTCGATTTAACTTTCCTTAGACAAAGAAATTCTCAAATGTGAAACACTGAAAATGGTTATGATTTTTTGGAAAAGCATCCTTATTTTTTTGGAATTAATACGTGAAAAGTCGGATTTCCATACAAAAATTCATGGTCTAATACATAAGTTCATGGATTTACGTACATTTTTTTTGGTAATTGTGGATAATTAACTCTGGAATTGCATACACAAATAGATGTATAAGATTACACTGAAAAATCCAGTAGTTCTCTTTTTGATCACTATATAAAATATATGTAGATAAGCTATATGTTGCGGGGCGACATTTGGCTTATCTACATCTGTTTCTTAGATTCGATGAAAGTGCCAAAAATGCGGTGCATAAAAACTGCCTGTGAAAACCTAAATGCGTAAAGGTTAGACGTAAGCTAACTAAATTTGGGAAACTAACATGCGAATATGTACTGTTGCATTAGCACTAATGGTCGTAACGTTTTGCACGCAAGCAAACGAGAACCATACACAAAAAATCAAAGACTCTCTTGTAATGGATGTTGGGGGTTACACGCAGGTAAAAGTAGATACTGGATTACAACAAAAGTACCCACTACTTAGTGTAACGTCGCTAAAATTTCCGTCATCGATTAAGTACATTGGTCAATCCTTAAATTACGCACTTAGTCTTTCCGGGTACACGTTGGAAAACTTGCAGTTAACGAACATTGAAACGTTAAAGCTCTATTCGCTAAAGCTCCCGCTCACGAATAGAGATTTTATTCGTTCAACCACATTGCAAGTAGTTGAAACGATCATTGGTGCTGGCTTTCAAGTCGGTATCAATGAAGAAAGTCGAATCATCACCATCACACCTGTTAAGCAAAGCTAAGGAAATGACCATGAGAGGAAATAGCAATAAATTAGATGTCAATGCGAGTGTTGCGCATGACGTTGATCAACAAGAAGAACAAGAATCGATTCCTAATGAAACGAAGGAACAAGTTTCAACTTCTAAGGAATCGAAAACTGAACGCTCAAGCACGGAATCGACATCAGAAAGTAACGAAAAATTAGTACAGGCAAATGCTAATGAATCAAACAATGGAAACGAAGCCATTGTGACTTCTGAGAATGGAAAGTTACCAAAAGGCAAATCTCGAATTGGTAACTGGATAGGTGGGTTTGCTCTTTTATCTATACTGACAGGCGGAGCTTGGATTTATTTCACTAGTGATCAAGAATTTTTGAATCTAGTAAACTTGTCTGACAATGAGAGTCCTAATCCATCAGCTAACGAAATTCAGAAACTAAAATTTGAAATGGAAAATTTACAAATTGAAGTTGAACAGTACATCGGAGTTAACGAAGCGGTAGCAGACATGGAGCAACAAACAAATAACTTAAAGAACAAAATAGATAATCTGAAAATTCTCATTGAAGACGAAATCAACAATTTTTCTTTAGAGTCTGCAAAACGAGAAAAGAGGCTATCTGAAATTAGTGGGCGGCTTTCTGAACTAAAACTTACAGAAAACTTCACTGTTACGATTAAAGAAGAAATGGAGTCTTTAAGAAATGAAATTCGCGGCATAAACGACAAGAGTTACGTTTCTGAACAAGAAATGATCAAGAAGTTAGAAACCTTGAAAGAGTCTTTAGATCTAGCCGACAACGCAGAGGTAAATGTTAAAAAATCTAGTGCTGCGAATGATGATTCGACTTATGGCGTTACGATCACACAATTAGGCCCACTTAAATTAGGTAGCATCGTAGCTCATGGTAGCCAACGAGTTGCTGAACTTTCAGATGATATTAGCGGAGCTATTCCAATCATCGAAGGCGACCAGGTAGGGCAATATAAAATTAAAAGAATCACTTCAAATAGCGTTTTGATTCTGAGCCTTTCCGGGAAGAAATTTACTTTAATCCAAGAGGGCTAGATTATGAAAGTAATTAATTTCTCTCTTGTATCCGTTGCCGCCGCGTTAGCTTTCTCAGCTAACTCGGCTGTTTACGTTCCCAAATTAGACGTTCAACAAACCAAAGTCATAGACAGCAAAACTGGTAATACAAACGTTACTTACGCTGTTGACGGAATAGACATAGAACTTACTAAAGAAGATAAAGCTAAAGCTAAAAATTGGAATTTAAAAGATTCTGATTGGGCTAAGTATAAATACGCCATAACATACACCCCTAGAGGTACATGGACTCCAAATTTAGATCCACCTATCGTTCTTGGTAATCTGGCAACTACAGACGCCGACCGTGCCTACTATGGTCGAATTATGAATAACCTCGAAACTAACCGTCGTGATCGAGAAATTGCTTTTCAGTTAGCTGCCAACAAGGTTATCAGGTTAGATAACGTGGGACTCCAAAACCTCTCACCTCCCCGAGAAGGGCTTTCAAAAGTTCTTCCTGAACAATTCCAAAAGCTTCGTTCAATATTTTTAGACTTAGATGATTGTGAAGTTGAATGCAAAACATTCATAACTCTCGCTATCGCTTCCACCTCTACCATTACGAAACTAGACATTCACGCTACTAACGGTACAGAAAGGCAAGTATTGGATTTGCTAGGAAAGCTTGGTTTGAATCAAGAAGAAATTGAGAATCGAAAGATCACGATTAAGGCAAATCGAAATAATCCGCTTGTAGCTAAGTTTAGCAATGGTGGCAAAGTGCCTTTCTACATAAATCGGAACGAATCTGAAACAACCCGTTACCATATCCAATAAGAGAACTTGGAGGTTTGAATGAAATTTTTTATTCAAATAGGGATTGCTTTGATTATCTGCTTTTCTAATTCCGTTAGTGCCGAGAACAAGACCAAAGTTATTTTTGTCCCGGTGTACTTTTTAGAGCTGTCAGAGAAAACAAAAGTACCTGCTGATATTTTATACGCCCTAGCTGTGCAAGAAACGAACTCTCGCATGAATGATCGAACAGTTCGACCATGGCCATATACTATCAATGTTGCAGGTAAAGCATTCCGATACGAAAACTTAGGGCAGTTGATTGCAGCATCAAATGACCTGATTTCAGAAGGGAAGCGCTCGTTCGATGTTGGATTGTTTCAAGTTAATTGGCGGTGGCACTCGCATAGGGTGGATTCCATAGAGCAGTTAGCTCATCCCGTGAATAATGGAATCGTGGCATCCCAAATTTTGATAGAACAATACAACATCTACAAAAACTGGGCCGTTGCTGCCGGACGTTACCACAATCCAAATAACAACCATGGGTATGCTGATAAGTACCAAAAAGAGTTTTTGGACAAACTCAAACGCATTCAGAACGGTAGCTATCAAAAGAGCCTTGTTGATAAGTATGAGCTGGCAATGAAGTAAAGGGCTTGTTAGCGGGGGGAACGATAAAACTCGCTGTTATAGCGCCTCATAGGAAGTCTGATTAGTAGTTTGGTTACGATCAAGAAGATCATTTGTTATCTATTAGCCATTTTAAGCACTCTTATGACTTCTACTTGAGCAAAGATACTCGCTAACACACAAAACGGCTCATACAGCCACCAGAGAAGAGATTTGAGGTATATATGGAAGTAGTTTTGTTAGATAAATTCAAGATCCTTTCAATTGGATTGATTTTTACTCTTGGTTTCTCTTTAGGAGCTGGTGCAACTGTAATTAAAAATACGGTGGTAACGGGAACAAAAGTTACACAAGGAAATAATAAACCCGGTGACAACGTAGAGCAGAATCCATCATACAACCGTTCCCCGGTAAGCGACGCTGAACTCGAACGCGCAGTTAAAATGGAAACCGTCAAAATAAATAGGCTCTTTCAAAGCAGCATAACCAATGTCTTAGCCAATTCGTCTGAGTATGGTGACCCAAAAATGCAAGTCCTTATGCAGAACAATGCAAATTCAAAGGATATTCATGCAGTCATTGATATAGACCGTCAAATTACAGGTGAAAACCGTAAACGCGAGATCGAAGAGTACATAGCTCAAGAGAAATACAAAGAAGGTGCAATGACCAAAGAGCAATTGGATGCGCAAGTTTTGAGAACTGTATTCCCGGTACAAACGGGAATGAAGCCTACAAAATTACCTAGTCGTAAAATCAATTTAAGCGAAGAAGCAAGAAACGCGCTAATACAGCCAATGGCGGTAATTGGCTCAGACGAATACTCATTAGCTTGGTTCAAAACAAACCTTGGCGTCATACGTCGATTAAAAGCTGCAGTCGTCATCACGGAAGTAAAAAACCTAACTGACTTACAAGCCATAACATCGTTCGCACCGGATCTCATGTACCAACCAATGGATGCTAAACAGTTCCTTCAAGTGCTAGGTGTTAGTACATACCCAATCCTTTTGACATCGGAAGGGGCGCTACAGTAATGAGTACAGAAAGAGAGTTAGACGGCTGGCTTCGCCCGGAATATGAATTTAGGACGATTATTTACGTAACAATAATGACACCGATAATCTGGCTGTACTCGGATATTTTGGGTTTTAGTTTTTTTTGGCAAGTTGGCCTAACTTGGCTTGGAATAGGAATGCTTTACCCGCGTATCAAGTCGCTCTTATTTATTCGTAAGTACAAACAGAGCCTCAATATGCTTGAAGCGTTCTTTATCACCCCAACAGAATTAAAGTGGACGAATGATCTCCAATGGATAGGAAAAGGGTTCAATTTTACTTCCGTTCACGCGCAAAGAGTCTGGGACGCCAAGAAGACACACCTTAAAAAGCACTACGAGCGAGGCAAGGTGTTTAAATGGCTAAGATTGAATGAACAACAAATGGAAGTTAAAGCACAGAGAGGGATTACAACAACTAAAGATAACTGGCTATACCGAATTGCCAAGACATCTAAAAAGCAAAGCCTCACTCTTCTTTGGGCTTTTACGATCAAAAACCCTTTTAGACCCCTCCCTCCCGTCGGCGGCACTCCGGTTACTCATGGTGTTGGTTACGCGGAGGAAACAGACATCTTTATAAAATTAGATGACATGGTTGGCCATACTATTGTTTTAGGCCAATCGCGTGTAGGCAAAACAGTAATGCTACGAAACCAAGTAACACAATCCATCATGCGTAAAGATGGTGTTTCGGGCGTGTTCGACCCTAAAGGCGACCTTGAACTACTAGGTATCATGTGGTCAGAAGCCAAGCGATTAGGAAGAGAAGAAGATTTTTATTGTTTCTTACTCGGTGAGCCGGAGATCTCAGCGCGGTACAACTCAATAAGTAGTTTTAGTCGTTTGACTGCGATAGCTGGTCGAATTGCTAATCAAATGTCCGGCGGCGGTGACGGCCAAGTGTTCAAAGATTTTGCATTCAACTTTATGACCTACGTATCTGCAGCGTTACTTGATATGGGGGAACGTCCAACATTCAAAACCATGAAAGCGAATATTGAAGACTTAGAAGGGCTATTCAACCGCTACGGACGTTACTTAATGAAGCGTGATAACCCTACTTGGAAAGAAGAGCTCAAAGATATTGAGAAGCCTAAATTCAAGAGAAACGCAAAAGGCGAGTTAGTAGAAGAGAAATTAAAAGTAGGTTCATTAAAAGGTCGTGAATACAAAACAATCGTTACTGACAAGTTAACAACGGATTTCTACGAGCGTAACCCTAAACTCATCAATCAACAGTTTGAAGGTTTACGTTCAACCATGAGGTCAGATTCAGCGTACATATCCAAACTAACGGCTTCATTGATCCCATTACTAACCAAGTTAACGTCGGGCAAATTAGCAGAAGTCATTTCACCGAACTTTGACAACTTAAAAGATCCACGACGTACATTCTCTTGGGACAAGATAATTCAGCGTAAAGGTATTTTTTACGCGGGATTCTCTAGTATGCAAGATGAAGTCGTTGCTAGTGCTGTAGGTAACACGTTCTTCGCTGATTTAGTGGCAAAGGCAGGTGAGATTAACAACTACGGTACAAACAAAGGTATACCAGGTGGTACAACCCAAGATATAACTCCGATCTGGTTATATTGCGATGAATTTCAAGCGCTAATTGGGGAAGAGTTCATACCCCTACTTAATAGAAGTGGCTCGGCGGGTGTGCGGGTGATGGCGTTTACTCAAGTAGGACAAGACGTTGAGGGTAAACTAGGAGATAAAGCGTTAGCAGAAATCGTACTAGGTAACTTTAACTCAATTTGGATGATGCGTGTTGCCAACAAAGAAACGGCGGAAATCCTCACAAACCAAATCGGCAGTTCCGATTTGCTCGGCCTCGATGTTCAAGGGGCTGTTACTGACGGTGGGGCCGTTACACCAAAGGCTTCTTTTGACGATGAAGAAAAAAGTGGTGGTGACTCGTTCTTTGGAACGCGAACGCAAGCAACAGTTGGTGTTGAAGCTCATGAACCTTTAATTTCACCGGAAACAATAATGTCGCTTCCAAAAGGTCAAGCTATTGCCTTTATTAACCGTCAGTTCCTCTACAAATTAAGGTTACCAATAATGACCGATGAATCGGGAGAGTCTGTAGGTGATATGGATTCGATACGCGAAGAGTTAATTGACCGACAAACCAGACCTGAACAGTTGGGGGAGGCTGCGTAGACAAAATAACCACTTACAATGAATTACGAATGGAAATTAGGTATCGCCGTAGAGCAGCCAGATACATTAAAACCAATGGGGAGCTAGGATGACAATAAAAGTAAATCGAAGAGTCGAATGTACAACGCCACGTATTTTTTATTTTGGTCTAAACCTTTCAGATTCATATCGTGAAGGGGATCTATATATTGTAACTAAAGAGCTGGGTGGAATTTTGTTCATCAGCGACTCTCAAGGTGAAGAGTTCGCTTTTCATAAAAATGATGTAGAACAGTTCTTTTCTGTAGCGGCTTAGTCTTGATTAGTTTTCAACCAAATGCCATGTTAAAGCTATTGCTAACTCAGCAAAACGTCACCGCCGATTAAGTGACACCTTAGAAAGTAAGGTTCGGCCCACTACCTACGCCACCCTTGGCATGTACCTGAAAAGGTCTATAAATGGAGGCTACCAATATGTCTATTACAAACGAACACAGTATTCATAAAGCTAAGAACCCACGCATTGTAAAAACCAACATCGGAAAAGTCATTGAATCTGAGCTTGGAAAGGATCTATGCGACGAATATGTAAAGGCTTTGCTAAAAGTCTTGCTTGAAGACCAGTATGGAAATGTTCAAATCGTTTCCCTAGAACAAACAAAACGTAAAGTGGCCATTACAAATGAAAGCAATGAATTAGAGTTGAGAATGATTTCTTACGATGAAATACAACCTTCAAACTCTAAATTGACCTCTTTTCGTCTACTCGGTCTTACCGATAAGATTTTGCTCTCGTAGCAAAACGTCACTACCGCTCAAGTGACGCTCCAATCGTGGAGTTGCGGATCACTAACTCAGAACCCGAAAGGGTCTACTAAAAAGGAAAATTACTATGGAATACGCATCCGATAAAACCATTTACATCGTTGTCGCTTCATTACTCTTTAGCTGTTACTTACTAGATGAGTATTTGGATCGCCGTTACAAGCGTCGAATTGAGAAGAAGCAACACGGCAAGTAACTGTGAAGCACGATCCGACAGGACCTTAAAATGGAAATAGGTATGAAGTCCTTTACTCTTCAACAATTGATAATGGAGCTTAGTTCAGTTGAAAATACCATTAGAGTAGCCTTTGAAAACCACTCTAATGCAGATATTGAAGATTGGACTGAATTTGGATTACTACTGACCAAATCTGGTGAGGAAATTCAAATTCTTGGAGTTCTAGCAAAAGCATCTTCCGTCCCTTTTAACTCCGGGGCCAAAAGTATGCTCGATGCACTCAGTAAGTGGATACCCAATAGCCAGCTGCGTTTCGACGCTGGCCGCTTGAAGGCTACTTACCTGATTACCGTTTAATCGCGGTACGAAAACACTGGCCATTTGGCTAGTGTTTTTTTTTACTCTAGAAAAACAAAAGTAATTGAACAAAAACAAAGCAGTAACTATAGTGATCATATTGCTTACTCAAGCAAATCGTCACTGCCGATAAAGTGACGCCCTTAGTCGTAAGGGTCGGCCCACAGTTAACGCCATACATGGCACGTACCTGAAAAGGTCTTTAAAAGGAGATACACAAATGTCTAATACACTTGTAAATAAAATTCTGAGAGGTGAGATTGTTTCTACGGTCACTGACTATGAAGCTGCTCGAACCTTATATGAACTAGTTAAATCGAAGGTAGAAAGCTTAGAAGACGGTAAGGCTATCAATGGCACCAACTGGACAGAGTTGAAGCTCTACATCGCCCTACACCCGTTTATTGGCCAATGGTATTCCATCTTTTTGAAGAAAGAGCACAAGCTAGAAGTAAACATGTCAAATACTGCGGAATTGATGAACCACATCATCACTGTTTTGCGCTTTGCAAAGTCTGTAGGAGTCAATTGATATGGATTACACTCTGTTTGAAGCTTTTCGTATGATGCTCTTATTGATCGTAATGATTCCCCTAGCATTGGCATTTTATATGCTGCTAATTGGGCCCCAAGAGAAGATTAGTAGAAGGAAGCCACCGAAACTATAAGTTGGCGCGACTCGAAAGGGTCTATTACAAGGACATTTAACGAAACAAACGCTGATCTTACGATCAGCGTTTTTTATTGTAGGAAAGCACGTTCTTATAGTTTTATGAGTTTTCTACTTTGAGTCTATTGGCTTATAGATATGGTGCGCTTAGTCAATTCAACTTTGATTTCACGCATTTCCTTCGTCATTTGAATTTGCAGCTTGGCAGGAAAACAAACCCAATTGTTGTTTAGCCAGTAGTATCTCTCTTTCAGACTTTGGTTGCTTCGGTACATATCGCGTCCTGTTGTAGTTTAGTGAGTAGGTCTAAGCCGTGAGCCATGCTTAAACCAAATTTATCGTGCACATGACATACAAGCTACCGGGGCATCGGCAATATCAGCATCATTGGTCAAATCTTGGAAATTTGGTTTCTCATAACGCATAGAAGATAAGATGCGCCCATAGTCTTTCTCTAACTCAATTTTACTCAGCGCATCGGCGTACTGGCGGCGAGTATAGCTGTCATTAGAGCGCGCTAGCTGTCTAATACCCTCCGTTAATAAAATCCTCTCAATAACCGCTACAGTCTTACGTATCGCGTACAAAGGCTTCTGGTCATTCTGCCAAGTGTATGCACCGTCATCTGGCTTCGGTGGTATCTCATTTTCAAAATCATTTACCTCCATTTCAATGATCTGAATCTGGCGCTGACGACTTATTCCATCTTCGTCTTGGCCATGCATTTCTTTCGTCATAAGCCTATGTAACCAAAAGTGTTTTAGAGCTGTTTTAAGGCCACCTAATGACGTTGAATAGGTGATCACTCGTTCGAAATAAATCATTGGTTCAGGACTCATGCCTACAGCCATCATTAGTTCACTGCGATTCTCATACTCATACTCAACTGCAACATACAGTTTTTTACTATCGCTTGCGCCGAACAGGTCAAGAACATCATCACGAACTTTGTTCTTGCCTCGTTTCGCTTCAAACCCCATGTATGCAGAGTTGATTAGGTCTGACGGGCGATAATAGGAAAGCCAGTTACGGGCATATCCAGTAAGTTTCGATACCGTAGTAGGTAAAGCATTATAAAGCTCTAAGACAGTGGTATTTAGACCTTCCATTTTTGCTGCACGGTCAAGAATATCTGGCGACTTACTCCATGCATCAATCACTTCACTACGGCGACTAAAGATACAAAGAGTACAGCCACTTCTTGATTTCTGATTATAAAAGCTTGGTATCTCTGCTACGTCTTTAACGATTTGGTTAATATCAGATTTAACAAGGCCAAGTTTTTGAAGAGGGTAATCACTTACTATGTAATCTTCGGTCCATTCAATGCCTTTTCGCTTAGGTTCATCTGCACGAATACCTACGAACTGACAAAACAAAGCTTCGTCACCGTGAATCAACTTTAACTGCTCAAAGAAGCGTTTAATTGGGAGAGTCTTCATCATTTGGGTACAGCTGCGCTGACGCTGCGAAGGTAAGAAATTTCCCGATTTTTCAATCATGGTCAGCATGTCATCTTTGTGCGCTATCTTGATGATTTTCTTACCCGTATTCTTTTCGAACAAATCTAAGGCATCTTCCGTACCGTCTGCTTCCACCCCGGTGTCGCAATGCACGAATGAAAACGGCACTGAGTCGCCGTACAAAGCAAGCAAAGTGTAAGCAACACAAAAGCTATCCAAACCGCCCGACATCGGAACTACATAGAATACCTTTCGACCTGGGAAGGTCGGCAATTCATACGAACCACAAATTCTATTGCTTACCGAATTAACTAAATTCTCTTGCCATTCCGCATTCATAATTCATACCTTTCAATCACTTAACTCATACATATAGATTCTCATGGAAACGTATCGCCGCAAGTTTAAGTAACCACCTCTAAAGGGGTGTGGAAGGGCATAATCTAAATAATAACTCGATATGAAAAGGAACGGATATGCAGCATTCCGAGGACACGGACGTTAGTGACGAAAACAAAATTCATTTTTCGGAAGTTGAGGTATCAGAAATTATTTCTGAGGAAGAATCAAACTTCATTGAAAAAGTTATCCATCAAACATCCATCATTCACATTCAAAAAGTATGAGTGTTCAGGCAGCTGGTGGACATCAAATCAAGGGAAATGAAAATGAATCAAATCGTTATTAATCTGGATGAAACCGTAGTACCCAAAACTGATAAATCACTCTTAGAGTTAATGTTTATTGGTGGTTTCAAGTGGCCTTTAGCCGCGACATGCTGCACACAGGAAAGTGACGGTGAAATTATCTGGTGGGACTTACAAACTACGTATGTTGTAGAAGCACGAAATGGCGCTTCAAAGGCTACCGGGCTCTTGCCTCATATTGGAATCAAACATCAAGTTAGTCAAAGTTATTACTTAATCAATGGTCAGGAAGTCGTTGCCGACGATTGGGAAACAGCTGTCATTACTTATGAACAATATAAGGAAGTCCTTCAATGAGTCACAATAGGGTAATTTTCATCCCGGCTTACGGCCTACCAATTACTAAGCCAGTTAAAAAAACAGTTGAAACCGGAGAGGTTAAGAAAACGTTCTTTGGTAAAGAAAAGGCTGTCACTAAGACTGTTACCGATTCTGAAATAGTTGGTGAATCTGACTCACAAGTAGACGCAGTTCGTCTCACTGATGATCTAAGAAAAGCGGTAGAAGAGCAAAATAGTGAAGGTTATGAGGTTGTATCAGTCACTCCGATCATTAGTGGTGATTATGACTACGTCTATTCCGAGGGTAACGGTAAGAAAATCCACGCTCACAAAGGTAGCTATGGTTACGGCTATGGATATAGCTTTACGGAAGGTCTTACGCTAGTTGTTAAAGCTAAATAAACTCATAAACGGTTACACCGATAAGTTAGGCGGCACTTGATGTCGCCTTTTGTTTGGCTTGCCGGGTAAAAACTGCGGGGTATCTTAGATATAAACCAGCTTAGTTAGGAATATCGTATGTACTCGAAAATACTTGAATCATTATCTGTTAATAAGAAATACATCTTCGCAACAGAAGAAGGTCGCAGCTCACCAATCAAAGTCTCTCAATTCATCAAACAACAACTTAATCTTAATGAAAATTCGACGCCACTAATTGCGATCTATGGCGATACGAAGGCAAGTAGTAATGTCTGGTCTGAAAAATTTGGGTGGAATCCAAGTGAGTACCAACGCCTTGTAATGTCACTGCTGGAAATGGTGTGTTGTACCTCAACACTTCCCCAATACGAAGCCCAAATCAAAGAGTCAATCACTCTTGATCTGAGCGTTCTAGACACTGTAAATAACATCATTTCAGAAAAGGCCGGTATCAAACTCGTTAGTACCGAAAATGGCTACCTAGATGTTGATGTTGTTGGCTACGGAAATATTAAGCGAGTCACAATTGATCCCAAATCGAAGAAAGCGGAACTACTCAACGTTTATCATTCCGATGGAAGCAAGACGGGGGGCGATTTTGAAACAGACCTAATGGTTACCCTACAAAAGCTAAAGGAGACAAAATAATGCAACAAGTTATAGCTATGTACCATTTTTACTTTGTTCAAAAACTGTTGAGCAAGATTGAATCCATGGGCAGTAATACGGGTGATTTCTTTGGGCTTGGTGAAGATGCGTTTGTAATAGAAATTTACGAATACTCAGTCACCATCTTTGCTGCAGTTGAAAAGCATGAACAAAACGATGGAGCCGATTGGCAAGAAAGTAGTTTATTCGACCTGATTGAATTTTCCGCTCAACAATTTGTGTTTGAGTCTATGCGTAAAAGCAACTTGGGCTTCGCTGTTATGCCTAAAAAGAGCGTTCTCATTGAATCCATAAGTACTTACTTAAAAAACCTGTAAGCACTCACAGAAGCCCATACATTGAATATATGGGCTCGTTTTTGGCGAATTAACCTCAATAGCAATAGCTTAGGAAACCATATGGCTCTAGGTGACACTCGAAGAAAACTCCGTATCATGTCTCTCACTACTGCGGCTAGCATGATTGATGACTACTTTAGTGGTGGTGCTGAACCTGTTGAGATCGGTTTGACCGAGAAGGAAGCAGAAATCATGGAGCAAGAAAATAAGAAAGTAGCCGCAAAATTATATGCAATGGCTGAAAAGTTAGAAAAACAATAATGTAAGGATAAGTGGATCATGGATATTGAAAGGGCAGTGTACACATTACTCATCGGCGTTCTTGGGTTCTTTTGCTCTCTAATGTGGCAACGATATAGAGTACTAGAAGATCACAAGTTAGTCGGTAAAGCTGTGAGGTCATTAAGAGAAAAGGGGTTCACCGTCGAGTTCGACCGCCTAGAAGGTTATGACACTGAAACACAGATAGAAATGGAACGTGTTCGATCAGTTGGATACACCGTTATTGATAAAAACGGCGCTTCCGTTTTCAAAAAAAACACACTCTAAATAGTGGAATGACTATGAAACTTAGAATATTCCTTAAACTAGTTTTAGCATTCGAATTTCTGTTAAGTGCCTTTCTCATGTGCAGCTTGATTAACCCAACGTTACTCGCCCCGACTTTCATCGCCAAAGAATATTTTGGCATGGAGTTTTTGGGAATGTTTATCCTCTATTTTTCAATATTGGCTATCACTGCAGCTGGTGTTTGCAAAAAGTTCTGATGGGAACTGAAACTGCATAAACTATGTACTAGAAGTGATGTGGTTATGTGGGAGAGGGAATGGAGTCAACGAAGATTAACGTCTGTGAAGTGTATGTTTCTATTGTCAGCTTTGAGCAGTACGGAGGTAAAAGTGAAGATGGCCGAGAGATAATCGATACTGTTTATAAGCTACATCTAACCCGTAAAGACGGTATCGAGTACATACACCCCGTGCATAAACCTTGGAAAGAGATCAACCAATTAAAACATCGAGTTGATTCAAACGGTATCATCGACCTTGAAAATTGGGTAAGACTTGCTGATTTTGAACGTCTGCAACTTGTAAAATTTACCCAACCGACACTTACGACTCAGTAATTTAAGAAAAGATTTGCTAACACCTACTCATAACGGCCTGTAATTCAGCCTGAATCGCATTTGATAACAATATCTTAATAAAGAAAAAGGCCAATGGTTATCCATTGGCCTTTTACGTTGTTGGACTACTTATAGTTGCGTTTATTCGCCCTTTTTTGTGCCCTAATTTTTTCTTCTTTGATTTTTTTCTTTACTTTTCTATCGACTAAATACCAATGAAATCTTCTTCGCCAGTTGTAAGCAAGCGGGTTCTCCAACTTATCGTAGGTCTTAAAGTTAACCCAAGGTTGTGCTCTCTTTAAGTACTTAACAACAAAGAATATCATCGCCTTTTTAAAGAACTCATTTTCTTTTACTTCATCTTCGACTATTCGAAGAGTATCGAAGGCTTTGTCAAACTGTGCCTTTTCAAATTTCAGGGCCACAAAGGGCTTGTTTCCAATATTAGTCATAAGACAAGGAGCAAATATTGCTTTCAAGTCGTTATCCCAATCCTGCCGAGCATTAAAAATATGGTCTTGAAACTTTGGGCAGTTCGGGTTGATCAAGTATTCATTTTGGTCATTCGGTGTGAACGATAGTAATAGGGTAATTTCAACGCTCTTACCATAATCCCTAAGAAACATTACCGGAGTACTCGATAAAATGTTGTGAGATTGGAAATTGACTTTGCCGCTACTCTCTCGATGAAGCTTGATCGAACTTGGTTTGGCTATGTACTTATCAAGAGCACTTTTCAAAGCATTGAAGTAAAGGGTTTCCGCACTGTACTTAGTTACTGGTTTCATGCCTATTCCTTACACTTAACTGATTACCCAAGGCGCGAGTTATCGACACTCTGGCGTTGTTTTCGTAGTGCCCGTAGTGCCTTCTTATGGCGAATATTTAAAGATAATTCTTTGAACCAACAGAGGCACTTAGTAAACAAGTTATAAGCTAAGGGGTTCGGTATTCTTGCCATATCATGTGTATCATCCCACGAATAGCGAACAACCATGTAATTAGACAAATGATGAAAGAATAGTTGAAGTGCAAATTTATCTTGAGCTGGCTCAAGGCCCTTTATATTTCTACCGTTAATAGCTCGTTTTACTAAGGAACGATCAAAGGCTAAAGTTACATCCATCAATCCGTTTTTATCCGTAAATGCCGATTCTCCAAACTTTTTCAAAATGTTCTTGTTCCATTCACCCTTGAGATCTACTAGCAATTTCGTAAAGTCTGCGTGTGGTTTTGGGCAATTGTAATTGGCTTTTGTCTGTTGCGTAAAAGGTAAATACAAACGCATATTTTCTTCATTTTTATGTGTCGTCACGTACAACGTTGGCGGGTCAATCATTTCGTTAAATATAAATTGGCGAACCTTAGACGCTCGAACCACTGTGATTGAAGTTGGATCATCTACATAGCTTTCAAGGGCTTTTATCGCAGCCGAGAAATAAATATCCCTTGCTTCATATATTTCCATCGTCGTTCTTCCTTTAAGCGACCATTGGTAAACTTTGGTAATCAAAGTTGGCTCGTAAAATGGCTGCAGCTAATGGAGGGCAAACTGAATTACCGCATTTGCTAACCATTGCTGCTTTAGTCAATTTATTCCCGGCGCCATCGTGCGTAAAATGATAATCAGCGGGAAAACCTTGAGCCCTGAATAATTCAGCAGGATCAAGCATTCGCATACCTATGTCAACTATCTGATATTTCACGCCTTTGACAACAACAAGTCCAAATCTGTCTCTAGTTGTCACTGTACCAATTGGGCTATTTATCGATTCTCCGGTTTCACTATTTCCGTAGTACTTAACAAGAAAGGCTCGGACTTCACCAATATGGTTCCCGCCGCTAGTGATTGTGTGTACTGGTGAGTCAGTTTCATGACCAAGATTTGTACCTCTCATCTTTATCATGTGCGAAGTGTATAACGTATCACTTGCTTGGATATTCACGCTCTCATCAACACTTATATCCGATGCGAACGGTTTAGTTGGGCAAGCGTCTCCCTCTAAATATTCTCTCAAGTACGCTTCAACCACAGCGAAGTGACCACCTTTGACTTGAGCGCAGATCGTTCTTAATGGCTCATTGATGGCCATGTTTCTCTGACTAGAGCCATTTGCGTGTTCCGTAATAAAAGGGGCTACTTTGTCAGAATTAATCGTAAAGGGGGAATCGCTGTTCAATATGAACTTTTCTAGTCCCTTGGCTATACGAAGCATGGTTTTTTCGGCTAGAGGTTTCTTACGATTGAATATTGAACGGCAAGGGATAGACCAGTCGATAATGTCAGCGGCAGTTCTGTAAGGCAATAAATTAGAACCTGGACCACCGTGTGACGCTTTAGGCCAACGGATCGGTTCACCATCGTTTCTGCCTACGATAAACAAGCGCTTACGAATAGTTGGAGTGCCATAGTCACAAGCCCTCAAAGTTCGATAATCGAGGTCGTATCCTAAACCTCTCTCTAGCTTTTCAAATGGAAATTCATCGCCTAGAGCTTCCTTAATTTCCGGCCATGCCGGATTTGAGGCTTCTAGTCCCGTAGTTAATACTTTAATGAATGCATCAAACGTTTCACCTTTTCGCTCTGGATCGGGTTTGAATTTTCCCTTTTCATATTCAATGATTGGGCCCCAAGTGGAAAACTCAGCAACGTTTTCAATAAAAAAAGTTCTAACTGGAACTAAAGCAGCCCAACGGACGACAACCCAAGCTAATCCTCTAATCTTGCGTTCAACTGGCTTATTACCCTTAGCAATGGAGAAATGACGACAATCAGGAGAAGCCCACAAAGCACCAATAGGTCGCCCTCTTGTCGCTTCTACAGGGTCTACTTCCCAAATATCACTATGGTAGTGCTCCGTATCAGGGTGATTCTTCTTATGCAATTCAATCGCTATTTCATCATGATTTATAGCTATATCCACTGGACGGTTTGTACCGATCTCCATGCCTGTAGATGCGCCGCCACCGCCTGCGAAATGGTCTACTGAAATCTCTCCCGCTCTGAGCATACTTTCCTCTCTTTAATTCGTATCTAACCAAACCAAATTAACCCTTAAACCTAACCGCGCAACCGTAGGAATTGACTTGCGAGAGCACTTTATAGTCGTAGATTTTAAGCAAATGTTTTCAATTTCGAGGTGCGTATGATTTTTAGTTCAGGTTATAAAGAGCGTCACATAGAAGCTGGTGCAAAGGTTCTTGTGTATCGAAACCTCAATAATGGCCTTTGGTCTGTGAAGGCCGTAGAAGGCATGTTTAAAGGGAAAGTTGTCGGTCACTTCAAAGCAATATCACTCGTTAACGTTGATAACGGAAACATGATCAAGCTTTCAAAAAAATCTCAGGAAAGAGCTAGACGCGAACGCACTCGAAATGTCCATGCCTATATCTTCGGAAACATTGTCGCTGTGAATGAAGAAGTAACCGCGATCGGTAAGCGCATTACTTATATCCCCTTCATCCATGACAATTTCATTATCGTTGCAACCGGAAATGAATGGGATGGCGCTGGTCAAGCAGCTCATTTTACAAATGGCCAATGCTACATAGCTTAACTTGCGGAGGGTTACGCCCGGTGTAACTTAGAGGTAAGCCAATTAAATGAGGAACCTAATCATGAACACATTCCAAATCTGCGAAGGGTTTTATCTGGACATATACACCGCTTCATTTGAAAAGCCGGTATCAATCGACGGACTTACCGAACCTGTCTCTTCACTAGCTTTGCACTGCATTGAAAGAAACATCGTAGATGGGGAGAAAGCTGTAGACATGTACTTAATGGAGTTTGGTATCAAAGACGCTGAAATTAAGCATGTGAAGTCTTTAGAGAATCAAGTGCTTAACGCCCTAGAGAACCCTGAGCGGGTCATTGGCTTTGATGAATGGGCTCGACCTTCAAGAAACTAGTTCAAGCTGACTTTGACGCCACATAAACAACTCAATTTGGAGTGCACCATGACTTTAGAATTTTCATTTGATATTTCCGCTAACGACTTCATGACTCATTTTTATGAAAAAGCAAAGGCACTCCCAAAAAACCTAACGTTACAAACAGGTGTAGAAGTGAAAACAAAATTCACCGAATCATTTTCATACGATTGGTGGAACTTTCTAGACAATAGTTTTCTTCTTGCAACCGGTATTAGCGATTATCTGGCGCACTCCGGTTATGAGCCAACTATTCACGCCCTTTTAAACAAGCACGGCGAAACAAGAATGTATGTAGTCGAATGTGAAGGGGTTTATTGGGACGTAGTAGGGTCATTCAAATCTGTAAACGACTTAATTAACCGCCCTTACAACAAGTACGTTAGCCAAATGGTAGAGGTCGGTGATAACGGTAAGCTATTTGAAGAAAGTAATGAGCATTTGTATGGCGTTCTCGATGAGTTTGATGATGAGAAGTGGTTTGTACTCGATGAAGTAAGTGGGGGTTACAAAGATCACAATGGCAACGAAATGCACTACTCAGAAGCGTTCGATCTATTCCTTCTTTGTATTGGCCAATACTACTTTTCACAAATTACTGATTAACTTTCGTGATATTCAGAATCAAAAATTACAACAAGATTTAAGGACAGGTTATGCCTCGCAAGACAAAACTATATCGATTCACCGATCATCGCACCAAGCCTTCACGTTTGGTATTTGTACGTGCCACCTCTCAACAACAAGCGGCAGACCTATGTGATGTGCATCTTCATCACATCAAAGCGTACCTCTCTATCGCCAATGAAGAGCAGCACGCTATGTACAGTCACTTGAAAGATGGCGAATTTGAATTTGAGGAACGTACTGTTTTAAAGCGCACCGGAATTTCAGATCGCGACTTTGAAAAAATTAACACTGTAGGTCACCTTAAATCTGCTCGACTAATCCTAAACCAGTGCGACGTTACGACCAAAGATGAAAAAGACAAGCTCCAACAGATCTTTAAATTGCTAGACGAGTTAGGTGGTGACATCGCTGAAAATAACCGAGATAAGTACTTCAATCGTTAAACAAAAACGTATGGACCTAATATGAACACAAAAGATTTAACCCTATATACGGAGGGTAGTCAGTATGTACAGTCACAAGTCTTAGAACTTGCAGCTAATCAGGGGGATATGACCCAAAGTGGTGAGTTTAAGGTTGGTCTGAGAATGATTAAGGTCAATCGTAATAACCTTACTTACAACTTCTCTCTTACCTCGATTGATTCAAGAAGTTGGGGCAACGCTCATCATTATATTTTGGATTCAATTAAGCACCATATTCTTCCCAAGGTTGGTGCCCATGTTGTCGTCTTAAAAGAAGATAACGAGGCGGGTTTGCACCAAGGCGAAACTTTTACACTCGAAGAATCCAAAAATGGCTGGTGGGTAGCCGTTGACCGCGACGGTTCTAGTAAGAAAATAGGTCGCCATATTGATAACTTCTATGTAATCGCTGCTACCGAACCAAAAGATGGTTTCGAATCAAGCATGGCTGATGTTATGGGTGCGGATTCGACTATTGATGTTTCCATTGCAACACAGCAAGAGAATGGAAGTGTAAAGATCTATGCAAACGGGTATGGGGTAAAAGGAACAGGCGATACCGAAGGATACCCAATAGTCATTGAGAACAATGGTGGAGAATTAACTGTCCACATTTGGGCAGATATAAACCGTAAAGACCCAACTCACTCAATATCGTTACGCGGGGCTTCTATCGGTCGGCGTGGAAAAACTTTACCACTTTTTTAGTACACATTTGATGGGCATAAACTAAATACAATCAGTCTCATAATCGTTACTAACGATCCAATACCGAACATGAAATAGCTCTTATCAGGGCGTATTCAACACAAAGGAATTTCAAGACATGGATAAGGCTTACTATAAAGGATCATATAAAAAAATCCTGAATCTAACTGGAACACTGGCATTTGGCATTATTGTTCTTGGCTCATTCATCCCCGCATTCAGTTTCGATATGTTTGGGGTGCAAAAATCCATATCAGCAATTGACTACTATGGGTCACCAATTGTCGCTCTAATGACGCTTGGTGCTATTGCTTGTTACATCGGATTACCAATGCTTATAACTAAAGGAATTGGCACTATTTCTTTGCTTTGGCTTTACTACAATGCATACCAAGTCTTTTTGGAGTTACACACCTTAATTCAGATTTTTGGTGGTGCGGATTCGGGGCCGGGATACAGACAAGCACTAGACCTTGCTGTTAAGTCTATGGGGTTTGGACTCGCTCTTAT
Source organism: Vibrio sp. Evd11 (assembly GCF_900382755.1). Lineage (NCBI taxonomy): Bacteria > Pseudomonadati > Pseudomonadota > Gammaproteobacteria > Vibrionales > Vibrionaceae > Vibrio > Vibrio sp. Evd11. Next base: position 113,920 of record NZ_OSDX01000007.1, on the reverse strand, counting down.
CTTGTTTGGAATCATCGCACTTAACTTTTTTATGCTAAAAAAGTATCGAACTGATTATCGATATAAGAGTTTGTCGTTACACATAAAGAAATACACCGATTCACTCGCGGTGATAGCGGTTAAGACAAAACTGTTTTTTCACAGTCAATTTACTTCCATACATCACACGATCTCAAACGAGAGTAAAGCCAAGCCGAGCAAATCAACGGGCACTGCGCACCAAAAACGTAACGCTTAGTTTCAGGATAAAAGTAAACCTTCCCTAAAAACCGTCCTGCTGACGGTTTTTTTACAAGTGCACTTCATACAAACGTCAGCCCCGGTGTTTCCAAGTTGCGAGTTACAATTTCTATGATGAAATTCAGGTATCTAACAAGGCGAGGTATCGAAATGGAAATGACAGAAGCGATAGTGACGGCAAAGACTCGGTTAAATGGTCAACGACTACAGGTCGAAATATCTATTCCTAATACACTACTCAATGCACGTTTCGGCGGGGAGTCAATTGCAAGAGGGCTCATTGAAGAAGAGCTGAAAGATATGGGTTTTACAAAGAGCTACACCGTAAGAAATTGGGAGCTTCATTAACAATACTTGCGAGGCGTAAAAGTCGTGATGAAATTTAAGTGAATAAAGAAACCTGCAATAGAAATTAGCCAATAGTTTCCTAAACTTAGGATGCAGGTTGTAAGTATATTTTTGAGGTGATTTATGTCTTCTTCTATACAAACAACACTTGAGCGCATTAACGAACTACGCAAGAAAGCCTTGAGCGACCCTGACTTTGTAGAGGTGGCTAAAGAGCATACTAAAGCGATAGAACGTGAAACCGAAGCTCAATCACGCAACGACAAGCCAACTAAAAAGCGAAACAAAGCAAAGTCTGAAAAGCTTTCATCGCTTTACGCTCACTTAACTGAACGCCCAATGATTTACTAAGCTCCGAAGATTTAAGCCGCTCTCTTTAGAGCGGTTTCAAATCGCGATCTAACTTTCGAACAATAAATCCCGTGGTAACTTAAAAGTAAGTTAATTTTAAGAAGAACTTAGAAAGGAATCCCTATGATTAACAAGCTAATTACTTTCGCTGTTACCGCATTGGTAACAACTGGATGCCAATCAATAACGACTGATAGTGAACTTCAACAATCAGCAGCGATCAACGCATCGAACCTAAACAAGACTAACGTAGAGCGCGTTTTAGATACCCACTCGAAAATCAATTTAGAACGTGATTTCACAACAGGTCAAATCGAATACCAGAATCAAGTATTTGGTTCTATCGCGCTACAGCAAGCGCAGTTAGCCGGAAAGCCGGTATATGTGAAATTCCCTATAACTCTGACAGAAACGATGTATGACGGCGATTTGAGAGCGTTTATTGTTCCACTAACAGATCTTCAACTAGATAATTTGGGAACAGAGCAAGATTACAGCTTATCGGTTATTTTAAGTGACAAGCTTTGGGCAAAAGACCATTCCAATACAATGAACCGCGCCACCTGGAGTCAAATCGCCCTTAAAACCGTTGCTATCGCTGAGTTAAGCAACCCTGACAACGTAGATAGTGCTAACTCAGCAGACAAATATAAACGTGGGTTCTACAACTTACGTGCGGGGCGCGAATACTACCTTCCCGGTAATGACGGGGAATACTTTACTCAAGATAAGAAATCTAACGTAGAGCTGGTGGATGCGATATTTAAAGGTTCTCAAAGCAATATCTATGCAAGTCCGACGTTGTGGGTAGATGCAGAACCAAGTGAAGCTAGTCAATATGTAGGTAAAGAAGTCACAGCCGTTATCGCTTTAGCAGCAGTATTCCAAATTCAAAAAACCAAGCAATACATCGTTGTTGGCCATACACATAACAAGTTTTTAGTTGGTGATAAGGGTCAGTTATTTAGTGGGGAAATATCGAATCGATACCATTATGAAGAGTGGATGGCCGAGTCATTTCTAAACTTCGAAAACATTGAAACACTCGACCAACTTTAACAGGCAGTTACATTAAAACGAGAAGGGAGTTCGTTCGGGGCTAGGTTTATCCCTATACGAACATCCCTCATAGCCACACTTAGGACATGTGGTTCGAGCTTTACAACCACCAGAACCTTTAGGCGCCGGGATCGAAACCGTATTTTCTTTGTTTGACTTAAATTCAGCACGACAACTTGGACATACAAGGTTTCCAGACCTAGTTCCAAAATCCTTAGTGTTATTTTTCATAGAGTTTACCGCGTTCAATAGATTGTCTTTGAAATCAGACATGTAGGTTTATTCCATTCTTTATAACGATACTTATCTAGCCGCCGCTACAGCCGGAAGAGCGATAAGGCTTATCGCGCCTTCTTTATGCACCTATCTGCAAAGGGCATAAACTAAATTATATCGTTTACCGTTTTTTTAATTTTACCACGACCAACATGTTTCAGGACAAATTAATGAAAATGATTCTTTCAATATTACTGTTGTTGAGTAGTTTCAATGCTACAGCTGGAATTGTAGTTATAGCAAACACTGAGGGCGAACAGTTCGTTGGTCTTTCACTCGATGACATACGCCGCATTTTCGTTGCACAGCAAACTACGCTAGACAGCGGCGAAACCATTACAGTAGTCGATTTAGACGAGGGCACAGAGGGAAGAAACAACTTCCATTCAGTAGTTACCGGGAAAAGTAATAGCGAGTTACAGTCTGATTGGGCGAAACAAATCAAAGCCGGACGAACCCTTGGTAGATTGTTTGCTACTGATTACGAGCAAGTATTAAAAGCGGTGGCGTCGGATAAGACAGCTATTGGTTACGTTAGTGACGAAGCATTAGATGAAAATAATTTAGAGCAAGTTCAGGTGATCAACAGCTTAGATAAATCACAATAACGCGGGTTAATTTTTATCCACAGATTTTGTGGATTAATTGTGCAAATGAGCAATCTATTAATCATAAAAGTATCTTACAAAGTTACCGACGAACCATGACAAAGGCTAAAGGACAACTATCAAAACTTGCGTCGATAAAAGCCAATGACAGTATAGATGAGTAACCAACTCCAAAAGGAAATCTATATGTCTATCAATGAACTGGCACAAAAACTAGAGCAGCTAAACGCAGAGTACCGTAGCGGAAATCCTAGTATTTCAGATGATGAATATGACCTTCTTGTTGAAGAGTTGAAGAGAAAAGACCCAAAGCACCCTTTCCTGAACACCGTTGAACCCGAAGAAGTTGTTGGTGAGAAATACACACACCCTACCCCAATGCTTAGTACCGAGAAATCATATTCAAGTGATGAAGTCGAAAAGTGGTTAGAGCGTATCCGTAAAGCGGCGTTAGCTGTTGGCATCACCAATCCAAAGATTCGCTCTACTATCAAACTAGATGGCGTCGCATGTCGCTATATTACGACTCCATTACTCGCAACAAGAGGTGATGGTTCTATTGGTCGCGTGATTACGTCCTTACTCGATAGCGGCTTAGTTATCAAGGGCGACTCCGGCTCTGATGGCGTCGGTGAAATAGTAATGAAACAAAGCTACTTTGATGAGCACCTAAGCCACATGTCGCACCCTCGTTCTGTTGTATCAGGCATTGTCACAGCAAAAAATCTAAATGAAGAGTCTGAAAAGATACTCGCAGATGGAGCTGTCGAACTCGTACTGTACAAAGATATGCCAAGCGTAGAGGTCGGAATTGAAGACTTTTCTTCAAACTACAATGAAATCGAAAATAAACTAAGAAGCGAATCTGAATACCCGTTCGATGGCGTTGTATTTGAATCAGCGGATCAAAAAGTACGTGAATACTTAGGTTCAAATTCGCAACATAACCTTTGGCAAATAGCGAAAAAGCAACGTTCAGAAGGCGTCCTATCAACCGTTACGGACATAACCTACCCAATCGGTCGAACGTCTGTTCTTACGCCTCTAATTCATATTGAGCCCGTCATGATAGATGGCTCGTTAGTGTCGAAAATGACGGGGCATTATGTAGGCAAACTTATTGAAAACAAGATTGGAGTCGGCGCGACAGTATCAGTAATAAAAGCAGGAGAAGTTATACCAGCTATACAAAGCGTTATTTTGGGAACTGACGACTTGAACCTACCTACTTGCTGCCCTCATTGTGGCGGTGAGATTGAAAAGCGTGATGTACAAGTGAACGAGTCAGTAAATGGAAAAACAAAGCGTGTCACCAAAAAAGAGGCTAATTGGTTTTGCGTTAACGACGATTGTGTAGGTAAGAACCAATCAACGATCATACACCATTTCGAACTTGTTAAAGCACAGTTGTTCGGTAAGAAAACAGTGTCCAAACTGGTCAACCATGGCTTCAATTCTGTTCAGTCCATTTACCAGATGAAAAAGACAGATTTTGTAAGTTGTGGTCTTGGTGAAGGACAAGCAAGTAATCTTTTAAAAGAACTAAAGCGTGTCTTAGCAGAGCCGATTGACGATTACCAGTTAATTGCTTCTCTCGGTATCAGTAGCCTCGGTCGTAGTGCAGGTAAAAAGCTATTTAAGCACTATTCTATCGATGAAATCCAAAACGTAACTTCTAAGGAAATTGAAGCAATACATGGATTCGGTGCGACTATAAGCAAATCAATCACAAAAGCTCTTGCTACCAACCCGTTGCTACCCTTCTTATTAGTTCAGTTTGGTTCCGTTATCGTACATACAAAAGATAAACTCGCAGCTAAAACCAACACAGCCGCTCAGACACCTTTAAATGGTAAGAACGTCGTGTTTACTGGTACTTGCTCAATGCCACGCTCTAAAATGGCTCAAATGGCACAAGAACAAGGCTGTGAGGTGCAAAAAAGTGTAGTGAAAGGCACGGACTACTTGATCACGGGTGAAAAGGTTGGAGCAAAAAAAATCGAGTCAGCATTAAAGAAAGGTGCAAAGATTCTAACCGAAGCCGAGTTCATTGAAATGGTTGAAAGCCCAACCAGTGTAGAAACCGTTGCTGACGATCATCAAGCCCATGCGAATACAACTGAAAAAAACGCTGATTTAAAAGTCGATGTTAAGTTAAGCAAAGCCAAAGAAACAAGCTCTAGCAAAACCGTTAATGCCGGAAAGATTACGCTACCTAGATTTACCGATGAGAGCGTAGAACAGCCGACTCTTTTCTAACCTTGCTTCAACCAATATTGCCCCTGACTTAAACTCAGGGGCTTCCTACCTTGCGACGATAAAAACTCATGTAAATCTAAATGTGTCAGCAAAACGTCTGACTAAAACATTTAAGGATTTACTCATGCTACCGATCAACATTAACACTTTTCTCATTTCACAGCGCAGCGCAGGATACACACTTACAGAAGCTATCTCTGAACTGATCGATAACTCAATTCAAGCCGAATCCAATTATTTTCAAATTGACCAAATCTTAACTGGCAAGAGCATTAATAAGCTGGTCTTCAGTGATGATGGACACGGTATGGATTTAGACGTACTGCACAAGTATTTGGTCATGGGTGAAAGTACTAATTGGCTAAAAAATAAAGGGATAGGCAAGTTTGGCGTAGGAGCAAAAGTAAGTGCGTACTGCGTGTGCAAGCGCATTACCATTTATAGCCGTGTCAAAGGTAGCGAAGGGGATTACTACTCTACTAGCTACGACTTAGACGTTGTAATGAACAGCAATGATGTTCTTGATATAGAGAAGCCGGTTGCTACGAAACTACCGAAAGATGTTGCTCTCTTTGTTCGTGAGGACGCTAACACAGTAGTTGTTTGGGATAAGCTTGATAAGCTTCCAAAACGTACCCTAAGTGCGGTAAATAACGATATACGCTGTGAACTAGGGCGTATGTTTAGAAAGTTCATCTACGCAGGATTCGAAATTTCTCTAAGCGGCAATCCAATACGCCACTTCGATCCAACTATGCAGCTACCAGAGTCATACAACAATGAAGTGCTGACCAAAGCATACGTCGGTGAACATGCTCGTATTCGTAACTATGAACCACAGTATTTCGCACAAGACTTTGTTATTGCCAAGCGTGGTGACGAAGAAGTGAAGCTGACAATTACATTAATGCCCAACGAAATTACGCGCACACCTGGTAAGGGCGGCGATGCGCTAGCTAAAGCACTGCGATTAAAACAGAACCAAGGAAGAATTAGCTTCTTACGATCTGGTCGAGAAATTGGGTACTCTTCATATCACAATGCTTTCGGTAGAGCGGCAATAGCCGAAGATAGATTCATTGGCATTGAAATTAAATTTAATGGTGAATTTGATGATGCGTTTGGAACGAAAATGATTAAGCGTGGTGTAGAGCCTAACCCGGAACTAAAGCTAAAGATCACCGAAGCTCTTAAAACATACCTACCGATTGCAAGCAAAACTCTCAAGCAGCGTTGGAGCGGTGCTAGCGAAGCTGTGGATTTTGAAGCAGCAGAGAAGGCCGTAGAGCGATTAGAAAACATGTTTAACTCAGTTGCTAATCAAGACCTTAAAAATAAGGAAAACATTGCAGATCGAATGAGTAAGCTTCTTACGTTAGCAAATGAAGTCGGTATCAGTGATAGCAATGAATACTTAGAACGAAAATCTTCTAGACCTTATGTTATAGAGGAAACCAATGAGCTGACCGGGGGTACGTTCTTAGACTTTGAAACTAATGAAAAGCAAATACTAATCAGAATCAACAAATCTCATTCTATTTACAAAACGACTTGGCTACCGATGCAACAAGTTAGTCAAATGGGAACAGACGGCGAAATCGACGCAAGCCAAACAGCTCGTCATTCACTCCAAAGCCTTAATTTAATGATCATTGCCTTTGCAAAATGTACTAGTGAGAACCCCGAGTTTTCAACATTCATCGAGCACTGGTCTAAACAACTCGAAAAACTTCTAAGACAAATTGAGATTAGTAAATAACTACCCTACTCCCACATAACTAAACCGGCGGTAACGATTTGCTACCGCCATAAATAAACCAATAAAGAGGATTCAATCATGAAAAAACTTTTCTGCGGTGATGTCGATATTAATGGGTTTGGGAAAATTAAAGTAACAGTAACAGAGTGGCATATCGACGGGGATGGTGCATTGGTAGGAATATCTTTAAAAGGGGAATGTGTTAAGAGCGAAACAGGGTTCAAGTCTGTCCAAGGTCTTTACTTAGACGATTACATTAACTTTGATGTTGACTCATTCATCAATGAGTTTGTTGAATCAGGCATCCATACTACTCCCCTACCTAACCTTCCCGCTAGTCCCGCTTATTCAAGCAATATTGATAGTGAAGAGTTACATCTTAAAGATGACTTTCAGATGGCATTCAGCTTTTAGTTATCGAACTTGCGACGAAAAATTCATCCTTACAATTGGTAGTGAAAGCCAATATTCACTACCAAAGGACAAAGGCAATGATTAAGAACCTTGAACTTAAATCAATCAGCGTTTCAATTGCTAATAGCCAAGAAACTCACTGTTTTAGTGCGAACATCTATGTAAATTCAAAGCGCATTGGTACAGTGCGAAATGAGGGGCATGGTGGATGTGATTTTGTTCATATCACAGACAAAACCATCACTGAGAAAATGCTAGATGATCACTGTGCCACAGTTGAAGATTTGTATGTAAGTGATACTCAAAGAGCGGAATACAAAAAGCTTGGCCTAGACGACGTTAACTTTGACTTTGAAAATCTATGCTGTCATTTAGTCAACCGTTACTTAGCAAAAACCGATCTTAAACGACAACTAAAAAGAAAAGTAATGTTTGTTATCGACAAGGCTATCTATGAAGTGAAATGTTTACCGACAGAAGAGAACATTGAACAAGTAAAAATTCGAAACGGCCTCAGTCAAGTTCTTAATGAACTTGAAATTGATGAAGCGGTGAAGATCTTCATGGCAAATACTTAATACTAATCCTTAAACGTGGTCAGTTATCTAACTGGCCACGTACTCCCAACTGTCATTCAAGCCTTTAACCACCAGAATAACAACCTTTCCGATTCACCCTGAATCATCTTAATTATCAATGGTTTAAATTACCCTTTAGTGCTCTTGCGTCAATACAAACCCATGAGAGCATAAATCTACTAACCAAAAAGAGTAAGTAGGTGGAATATGAATTGGGTAAACGCTGTAACTAAAGAGTCAAAAGAAGATGCTTTAAAGAGAAAAATAGGCAGTGTGTCTAACCATCTTACCGAGACGTTTCTGAATGTTCCCATGATTCCTGTTTCTCTTCTTTCGGGAGGGAAAGACTCGACAACTACCACTTCTATATCTTTGGTTAGTTGGAAAAACGCGGTTCGCAAAAATCCTAAGCTTAAAACCATTCCATTTATGATCGCCTATTCAAACACACGATGCGAGAATCCGATCAAGGATGACTACCTTAAAAAGTTAATCGACACTTTCGCTGCTTACGCGAACAAGCATGACTTTAAACTGGAAGTTGTCATTGCAAGGCCGTCGGTCGTCTCTTCATGGCAAGGGAAAATTGTAGGTGGTTATGCTACACAGTGGGACGTGAGACTTGGAACTGGAAATGGGTGCGCCTCAGATTGGAAAATCAACGCAATAAAACGTGCTTTATCCCCATACGAGAAAATCGCTAAAGAACTAGGACTATCATTTGTTAGAATTTTAGGGTCGAGATACCAAGAATCAAAATCAAGAGCCAACAACCTCAACAAAGTCGGTGCTAACGAGTTTGAGTTAATAACTTATAAAGGACAAACCAAGCTCTACCCTATCTACTCTTGGACGGAAACAGACGTTTGGGATTACTTACTATATTGCGAAGAAAACGAGGGTTCAGTAATAGAGGGAACAAGCGATGGTTTCTATAATACACTTCAATTTTACAACCAACTGAACGGTGGCGAGTGCTCTGCTGGAATCAACGAGGGCTCAAGCTGTAGTGGTTCAAGAGATGGCTGCTGGAACTGCTTTGCTTCAAATAAGGAATATATTGATGAAGGGCTTTATGAAACAAATCCTCACCTAGCAATCTTAGGCGAATATCGACGTTTTATGATCGCTAATAACATCGATGCTTTCAATCGCAGCTACATCCCTCATACGCCCTCAAACTACACTCGCTATCGAGCTTCAAGCCATTCTGGTGCTTACCTCTTGGAAATTCTTCGAATAGGTCTAACTATACAAGTTCGGGAGCAAGAACGAGCTGCAATTGAAAAGCAGCGAGTGGTCGATGGATTGCACCTAGAACCGAGTAAGGCACGTACTAAGCCAGAGTTCATTATATTTGAACCGCAAGATATAGCGTTTATTGATTACTCATGGATGATAAGAGGCATACAAATAGAACCACACGCGGCACTAAAAGCTTATGTAGACATAGTGTTTAATGGCGCTCGATATGACATTCCCAAAAACTACAAGCGAAACACTGAAAGTGAAGCATTAAAACCTAGCACTCTCGGCCATTTGTTTTATGAGGGTCTGAATACTAACAATGTAGATGACATTGAATTGGACGAAGAAATGGAACGGTCTTGGACGTTCGCACCAGAAAGTGAGTTTATCAGCATGTTCTCGAATAAAGAGTTACTTCAAAAGTGGTCTGAAAATAACTGCTATGTATCCGGTGCAAGCCGTTGGCTGAAATCTGGCCTTATCACACCACCAAAACATCAATTCGAAACGATCAAACGTAGAATGGCGTGGGTAAAAAACATCTATCGTCTCGGTTTAAATGAAAACGCGTTTAACGGCGGCAAGCTAGGTTAAACGTAAGTATCGAGGTCACTATGCGAAACTCACCTTTTTACACAGCATCCAAGCAACTCGGTTTGGAACTGATATACAAAGACATAGGCAGGTTGAAACGTTTAGAACATTGGGTTGATCTTCAATGCGGCGATGGGGCTGTAACCAACTATGAGCGTATTGAGGTTATTACTTTTTTCTTTAGAGACATTCAGCCTAAAGATATTACAAGTGACATGCTGAGAGAGATCCAAGGCCGAATCAAAACATCCAAAGTACTAAAGCTATTTTTAGACCAAGTGAGCGCTCTACCGGAAAATCATATTGAAGATTGCATATTAAGAGCCACAAATTGTTCCATTGAATCTATCCAAAAACACATAGGAGTAATTGTAGGTAATCACAATACAAAATTTTCTAATGAGTCTGTTCTATCACTGAGCGGGTACACCCTAACCTCTATGTGCTGCGGTAGTAACGTTCAAGTTAATGCCATACTGTCACTCGACCCTAGAAAGGCAGCTACGAAGCTTACAGTGAGCGATATAAAGGTTATCGCTAAAAGAGCCGGAAGACGTAAAAAGCACATAGGTTGGGTAACAGGAACAAGATGTACAGAAGCAATCAACTTGTTGAGAGTTTCAAGACAACTTAGGCAGGGTAAACCCTTAGCTAATGCATCAAAACTAGTCTCTAGCGATGCGGAGCTGTCGATAGCAATACCGGGAATACTTACCGAACTGTTTAGCTAGCTCTTTGGTAACTTACAAGAAGTAGACTTGCAGCCTCTAATTCCCATTAGATACTAGATGTAATTCAATTGGAGGTTGATATGAAAAATCGTTACATAAAACATGCTCTGACAATAAAGCTCAATGAGCTACTTTCAAGCGATCAGTATTCTACATTCGAACAGTGGGCTAATCAGCAGGAGGATAGCACCAAGCTTACATCGCAGAAGCTTTACCACAATATTATCAACTACCTATTTACTACATTTAAAGTCGTGAATCTTGATTCGAACGATGTTGCTGAAACAATATCGAAAATCTCTGTAATCGGACAACAGCAGTACTTCTTACGTCGTATTAGAACAGATGCTTCATTACACACTAGAGAATGTGTAATGAAGCTAATGGTCACTGATAGCGCAGGACTATTAAAAGATCTAATAAAAATGATTCTAGAGTATCCAGAAGACTTCCCAAGTTACGATGATTTATCACCACGACTAGTAACATTGATGGCTAAAAAGGAGAACATGGCGGCATGTAACTCCATCATACAAAAGCTATCTTCAAAGATTGCAAAAAATGATAGTTGGGAACCGCTAGTAAGAAACCTCGCTTCTAAAGCCGGACAAAAACAGAATTACCACTCTTGGGTCATTCAAACAGGACACCAATCAGCGATTAGATGCCTCGACAATATCCCGGTGAAACCAAGCAAGAATGTAACCCAAGACAGCGATCTAGATAAAGCATTCGGCATCCGATATAAAAAACCAACCAATGTAAAGGCTCTGAATGTAGCCAATGAATCAATGCAAACTAAAAGCATTGACGGCATATTAGGTCAACTATTCAAATAACATTACCGATTCAGCCTGAATCTCTCATTATTACAGTAACTTAACAAAACACAATGTCGGTCAAAGCCTCCATTAATTACTTTGACCACCCTACTTCTTAACAGTGATTTCTCATTAATAAGCCACTCATTATTAAGATTTTATGAAGTAGACCGCATTTTTGGCACAGTCCGTGCGCGAAAAACTACCCTGCTGCGTCTTAGCGATATGTTCAAGGAGTGGAATATATATGCTGTCATTAGAAACTTATTACAAAGAGATTGAAGAAAAGCCAATTCTTTCTAGAGAGGAAGAAGAATTGCTGTATCCAATCCTCAAAACCGACGCTGACGCTAGGAACAAGCTTGTTGAAGGAAATTTAAAGCTTGCTCTAAAATACGCTAGAGCATTTAAGCGGAAAAACCCTAAGTATGAACTTAACGAACTAATCGCAGAAGCTAACCTTGGCCTATCTGTTGCTATAGAGCGATTTGACCCAAATAAAGGTTTCCGTTTCTCTACTTACGCTCCGTGGTGGATTAATAACCGCTTAAACCAATTCGATCTCAACAATCATTCAGCCGTACCATCCCCAAAAAAGATCTACTACAAATACAAAAAAGCACAATTCTTCTTGAACCAAGATATTTCAGATGAAGAACTTGAACTTCAAGTTGGTTGTTCAAAAGCTGAAATTGACACCATATCCCAATACAACTCAAGAAAATTTATCTCGATCGACAGCACCGATGACGAACATCAGAGTCAACCTTTACAAGTGGATTACTCCGAAGAAGTAGACCACGAAATGATGGTTCAGCAGTTAGAAAACATCATTACGGAAACCAACATACTGAGTGAGAAAGAACGTGCCTGTGTTTTCGCCCTATACGGTTTCAAAGATATATCGAAGCAATCACAAGTAGAGCTTGGTAAACGATTAGATGAACCAGTCGAAGAGATACGTCAAATCCAAAGAAATGCCATTAAACAATTACAGGACCACCTCATCGGGTGTTAAGTGAAATATGAAATTTAAGAACATCTTCGCATTAGCAACTCTAGCCGTTTCATACTCTTTGTTTTTGGCATCAGGAGCTAACGCGGATAACACCGACGCCAAATCTATCGAAAAAGGTAAGGTATGCCATATAGAAGCTTCGACGACAGCCGCTAGCTGCGAGGCTGGAGATATTTTGCTTTTTATCCCTAGACGAATTACTTCAAATACGACAAAAGAAAGCATCATTCTTGCTTCCTTAGTATGTAACTACAAATTTGAAATCATGCACAGTCCAGACGCATTAAGTTGCGTATTTACAACAAGTAAACGCAGTCAATGGGCTAGATTTGGAATGGAATAAGTTTTTCTACATTGGTGAATACTATGGACTGTCCGAAATGCGAAGCCGTAATTAAAGAAGCCACTATAGCTTCTCTTATCAACGTTGGAGATAACTTTACGAAATGCCCAAGTTGCAAGGTCGAAATTCGAATATACATTGAATTAAATTCGAACTATCAGTCCACTTATCCCACGTTAAGCATATACGACATTAAAGCATCGGCAGACACGGGCGGGTAATTTAAGTGTACCTGGGAGAGCATAATGGGTTACAGCACACACGTATTTGAAACATTCAAAAGACTTGAGACAATTCTTTCTCCGATTGGGAATGCTCAGTACCGATCACTTTTTTTTGGTTTAAGTATCACAATAAATGACGTAGTTATTGGCGTTATCACCGAAGACCTTACTATTTTAATTCGCGGCACACCTTCAACAATTCAAAATATCTCCGATCTAAAGTTACCAATGTATTCCTATCGCAAGCGAGGGGTCGATATACGTTCTGGCTATTACCAGCTGCATGAACATCAAAGCAATAACTCCGATACACTCTTGAAGCTCTTTGAGAGCGCTTACACGGGTCAAAAAGAAGTAATTCGGGCAAATGCCATAGCCAAAGATGCTTCATTGTCTCAGATGCCAAATATACGATCTTCTTTAGCTAGAAAGCTTCGAGAGATAGATATTCATTTCCCTTCGGATTTAAGAGATACCGGGGCGGTAGTAGCGTTTTCATTACTTAGAAAGAAATATGGTTCACTAATATCAGAATCAATCTTATTTAAGCTAGAGGCCGCTATTCGTGGAGTTCATGTTGCAACTCTTCAAACATCGGAAAAGTCAGAATTAAAGAACAGTTACGCTAAGTATTACGTTAACTATTCATTCAACATGTTCTTAGAAACATGCAACGAAACGTAACCCATTGATTTAAGTGGTGATTCAGCCTGAATCGCCACGCACACCTGTTGCTTGCGCTGTTTAAATCCAATGTTCAAATGAGATAGTTCCCAAAAAAAGGAAATTGAACATGCGAATACACGATCAAGCACTCATCAAATTAAACCTCAATATGCCAAGCCTAGCTGGACAGCTACTAGCTACTGAATTTGGGCAGAACTCGAACCTTACCGAAGCGTTTGCAGCTATTCGAAAAAATGAAGATACCAGTATCATAAGCTCGAAAAGCTACAAGACATCTGAATACAACGAAGTAAAGTTAGCGATACTTTCTATTAGTACTACTCAAATTGAAATAGACAATATTTTAGGTACAACAAACCGTATTGTTTTTACTCTACCGTCGCTAACGTTAACCCAACATAGCTCTAATACTCTAGAGACAAATCAGCTACTAACAAGCTCTCTTATAGCGGAGCTTCAATACAATCATGTTTGTTGCGAGTTAGTTCCTCAAGATCAACTTACTGAAAAATATCGCACTCAAGTAATTAATGATGTGGTTCAAGATCCCAAACTACCTTCGTTAATGAAAGGTTGGGGTGTAGATGTGCTGTTACTTCATAGCGAGTTAGAACCGGAAGCTGCAAGCACTCTGGCATCAAAAGTTACAATCGGTGGCATCGTGCCTTGCCAAAACCAAAAGGCGTTTATTGAAAGAATATCAGGGGTGGCACTGAATGTAAGTAATGAAAAGGCCATAACTCTTGAAGCTATTGGGTGTACAAGTCCGACCAAATCAACGTCAAACATAGTAATCACCAACGGGCGTGCCGAACGTGTAGCACTGTTGGGCGAACGTTCAGAGCCAATGCTCATTCAGCCATACTTTGTAGATATTTTTTTTCCCGATCTAAACAAATCAAATTGGTTCAACCAATTTATTTCTAGCCATTTTCAATCAACAGTTCGATGTAACGAATTGGATAAACAATTTTCCTTACCAAAAGCTAGTGTCGAGTCACGCCTTTGTGAAATTCAAAATGAAATAACAACAGGTTGGATGAATGGTTTCGATTAGGTTGCGGGAGCAATATTCCGTGCGAAATTAACACTATATCCTCAACAGATAAGGCATTAATTTGATGAAGCAATCTGAAATGAAGCACCTAATCCGAAATCCATCTGCATTGATTCGTTTTAATACTACAGGTCATTACCAGAAAGCCCGTCCTACCGTATCGACGCCTTTACGTAAGTTGATTGAATCTATCCCTCGCGATAAGTGGAGTCGCTATAAAGGTGTGCGTCTCAGCCCCAAGTTAGGGTTTAAAGCCCAAATAAGGTTTGACTCAATAGCTCAAATGTATCGATGGCTTGGTGGTGATGCAGAAGTTGTAGGGAACAGAAAGATGCCTTATCAGCACTACATTATAAACTCTGTAACAAACGTATCTATGGATCAACTAATAGAGCATTGCAGCAAAATTGAGGGAATCAGATGAAAGGGAACACGCCTGATGAACTAACAGTCGTTGGGAAACTGCGATTAAAACCTTATGTAAACAAACCAGATCAACTCGGCCACGAAATAAAATTATTAGTACAAGAAGCCCTTTGGCCTCAGATCATAGCTAACGAGTATATATGGCAGATAGCACAAATTAAGGGCAAAAGATTTGCTGAAAAAATTCTTGAAGGTATGTACCAATAAATAGGAATTAAATGATGATTGAGACTATACAAGTAGAAATTGAGAAGTTTTGTACAAAAAGAGACATGGAACTGTACGTTGCATTGGCATTATCAACTTCCCACTTAACGAATGAAGATCAAGAAAAGTTAAGTGAGTTTAGTGAAAACGTAAATCTATCTGAAACGAATAACCCGCAAGTGATGAAACGTAAGTATGGTTACTTTATTAAGTTACTGACGGTTGAACCAGAAGAGTTAAAAGCCGGGGGGGCCGATATTGTAAATATAAACAAAGTCCCTACCATGAGTGATACTTTCAACTTAATCATGGCTTTCGCGACGGTAAATCGTATCTCGCTAATTGAGTTTGACCGTGACGCGAATACAAACAAGTTATTTGATACTTTTGAATAACAGCTAACCATTGGTTGTTGGGCATAAACTACGTTAAACAGGAACGGTTTAGCGCGCTAATCAAACTCTGGACGTTAGCTTATAGCTAGCGTCCAGTCATAATTATTGAGTCGAAAAGCGAACTCAAAACATCAACAAACCTTTCCTAATACTTTCAGCCAAAATCTTCAATTTTTGGAACGAAGTTTTTAAAAACGTCACCTAAACGAAATTGAGCTTTAATCGTACTACACTCAATAGGTTAGCAACCCGTTATACCCGATAATGATGGATGTTATACCTACCAATGATGTAGTTGCGAAGTCGATAAAGCGTGATGAAATACTTATATCAAAAGTAAAAAGAAGTGAGTTCGCATATGCAAAACACTAAAGCCGTAGAATCAATCAGTAATACAAGTTATGGAACTATTTCAACTTGTATCCGTGATGCACAAAGCGAACATAGCCTTTGGGTAGGTCTTAACTCTTCAAGTTACAAAGTAATCGAAACAATTCGATCTAAATGCATGAGCTTTGCGCTAACCCAAAATAAAAATAATTGGGTTGATGTGTGGGAAGATTTCATTGCTCATGAATTAGAACTGTTAGGGAATCGATTAGGAGAGGTGTTAACTCGCGATGCTTTGAATCTGGGTTATATTCCTGACGATGTTTCCTTCATCATCCAGAGTGGTATTTCAGATATTGAATATGAATATTTCGTACCATTCTCTGCATTTGAAAAGCTATTGGATACAAAGGACTTCGTTAAGGTCACTGACGGATTCAACAAACATTATGGGGTTTTGCATGTTTAAATTTCTAAAAGAATCAGCACATAACATTTTCAATTACTACTTTGGGTTGTTAATCGATAAGTGTTTTGCGGTGCTGTTCACGGTTTTACTTTGTATGTTCTTTCTCGGCTAGAGAAAAGCATAATATATTGACCTTGCGCCATAAAAAATCAATGAGATATTAGAAGCATAACGAAACACATTAATTCAAGGAAAAGACAGATGATGTTAAGCAAAACTACAACGGCAATTTGCGTATTGGCTGCATTAACGAGCATGAACGCTCATGCTGTACGTCATGGCAGTGATGTAACACAGGCTAACTATCGCGACCATACAGTGCGTTTCGAGCTAACAACAGCTTCGGGAGATACTAGCACTTGTGGAGGATTGCTTATCGCAGGTGAATATATTCTTACAGCTGGTCACTGTACTGGAGATAGTGCTTATACAGCTAATTACAGTGAGTACATTCCTTGGTTAGATGGTGGTGCATCTAATTCAATTTCGGTTTTCAAAGGAGTTGAGTATGACGGTGAAGAGTTCACAACAACATACTCAAACCTTGACGTTTACGGTACATTTGAGTCTGAATACAACTCAGTGATTAACGAACTGAGCCACCTTGAAGCTGTATATGGTGCTTCTAAATTCGCAAATCAGCGCACATGGCAAGATTTAGACTGGACTCGTAAAACTGGTGCTCGTGATATAGCCTTGATCAAGTTAAGTGACAAAATCCCACAGCAACACCAAGCGTCTGTCTTACCTATATTTGATTCAGAAACTAACAATTACAATGTTGAGACTGATGATTCTTTTACATTCAGAGGTTGGGGGCGTGACGAAAACAATTCTGTGCCGTCAATAATGCAAGAGACAACCCTTGAACTACCTTTTACTCAAGACGACTATAACCCTAACAATCCGGTAGATTCTTCTGATACCTCAATTGCTTGTGGGGTTAGCACTAGCA
Organism: Vibrio sp. Evd11; assembly: GCF_900382755.1. Taxonomy (NCBI): domain Bacteria; kingdom Pseudomonadati; phylum Pseudomonadota; class Gammaproteobacteria; order Vibrionales; family Vibrionaceae; genus Vibrio; species Vibrio sp. Evd11. Next base: position 96,523 of record NZ_OSDX01000007.1, on the reverse strand, counting down.
ATTGTGAAATTAGAATCAAAGACCGCCTTATTATTAAACCAACGGTTGTTACGGGTACGGCAAGTTCAGGCGACTCTGGTACTCCGCTACTGGTTGGCAATGAAGCCATTATGATCGCTTCTACTGAATCATTTGATCACTCACAAAACCTATTTACGAACATTGGTTCGTACTTAGAGAATATTGCAACGGCAATTAATAAAGTAACAGCGCCTTCAACAATGAAATTCGACATTGATGAAAACTCAACCAACACTATTGTTAGCAATTTTAAGGTTCAGAACCTTACCCAATTTACGGACTCAGTATCACCTAGTCTAACAGGGGATACTCATAACTTTACGATTACTGGATGTGGGGCAAATATGAACACTTATGATTCATGTGAGCTTACATTAACGCTAAACCCTAACGGAACGGCTCAAACCGAAGATAGCGATGTTGTGCTTCATCTAAATGATACTGACAATACTACTATCCCAATTAGTTTAACTGTGACGCCTGATGGTACAGACACAACCGATCCAACCGACCCTGACGAGGGGGAGGGATCAACATCTACTGGCGGCGGTAGCGGTGGCGGCTCAACTAGCTTACTTTCAATCTTAGGTTTACTCGCACTGATTCGTTTAAGAAAGTCTAAGTAGTAACACGTAAAGCCCACTTGGAAGTCTAAGTGGGCGTTTTTTATTTTACGCGAATTGCTTTATGATATTAAAAACACCCAATAGAAACTCTAATACGCTTTCTGTAACCCCAAATGGGACATATACAGCCCAATACAACGATATGACACTAACAAGCGTCTATCAGCCTATCTTCGATGCCAATAACAAGAAAGTCGGCTTAGAATCGCTTGTACGGGTTTTTGATATAAATGGCGACAACATTCCACCAAACCTCATATTTCACAATTCAAACACATCTGAAATTGATTTAGTCAATATCAGTAACTTGTGCCGAATGATTCACATTCATAACTTTTCAATAGCACGTAAGCGGAATAAAAAAAATTGGATGCTGTTTATCAATTTATCGCCAATTTGTTGTGAGGACGTAGCTGTAGGAAATGTAGATGACTTCTTTAGCAAACGATACCTCAAGTCAATGAACATAAACCCTAATAAGATCGTTATTGAGTTCGTTGAAAGTCCATACGATTCAAATTATATCCTTGGTGTAGCTTCCAGAACGTTAAAGAAGTTTGGCTTCAATGTAGCTTATGACGATTTTTTAGATAACGATAGCGACTATAAGCGACTCGCGCATATACAGCCTGAAATTGTCAAAATGGATATGGCTCTATTGAATAGTTATATGAATGGCAATAAAAGACCTCTAATGCGTGCTGTAAAGTCAGCTAAAATGATAGGAGCGAAAACCCTCATTGAAGGAATAGAAGATCAAAAATCTTTAACTGAAATGAAAAGGTTAGGTTTTGATTACTATCAAGGCTACTTTCTCGGTAGACCCGAGCCGCTAACACCAATATAAACAACTTGATAAATGAAGGTGAAAAGTCATGGCGAGTCTTATGGAAAAGGGCGCTATTTTACAGCGTATGGAGGACATAAAAAAAATTGATTCCCAACTAATAACTCTCTTGTCAGAGCTGAAATTAGTACAACATCATATCCAAGATATTCCTCAATTTCCTCGTGGTGCAAAGCTACCCGAAACGATCACACCACAAATGGTCAATATATCGAAAAATCGGAGTATTGAACTTTGCATTAGGCCACAAAGTGCTCACAGCTACACTATCAACATGCCTAAGAGATTTGAGGGCATCATTCAACTACAGTCTTCTAAGTACATATACGAAGAAGCAATTCTTCTGTCAGAAAAAAGTTGGAACTGTAGGAAGGAGTTGCAAAATGAGTTGATTCTTTGTGAGCCAGAATCACGTAAGCGAGGAAAATTAACAAAGCAGCTATTTCCAGGTATCTTATTTCAAACTCTGCGTAGGCGCGCCCCGTTAGCACCATTCAATACATTAGGAATTACTACTACTTGGTGTGATGCTCAAAAGAGTTTGAAGAAGGTTGATACCGATGAAGCATTATCGATTATTAACACAATCAACGGCGGTGTCCCGGAATGGCAAGCGAGAAAGAATGTTGAGCGCATAGAGAACGCCAAAAACATTTACAAAAAAACTGAGATCAGAGTACATCCAGTATCAGTTGTTAGATATAAGAATAACAATGGTCTAGTACAGTGCGACCCTAAGAAATCTCACTCTCCGATTATCGTTTTAACAGAGCAGGACAGTCCTATTAGCTATCAAAAAATAGGTACTCATGATAGGACTATCCAAGTGGAGCACACCCTTTTAAAAGATTACAAGCCACTCGTTGAAGGATCATGTTTAGTTTATCGAACATAATGGGCCTATAGCTTTGATGGGACAGTAATTCTATTTGGAAAAACCAGAATTACTATCAAGTAAACGGCTAATGGTGACATTGCTCCCGCGTATACTAGTAAGTCGTTTGCACCAGTATGGTTAAGGAAAGCAATCAAAAAACCCGTGCTTATAATTGGTACCCATGAGATAGCCAAGGTAAGCACGGTACATGCTAGGTAGGTCCAATTGTCTATGTTAACCCCGCCCAACCAATTCATCACAACGGTAACGACCACGATAAAGTTGACTACATTGGCGATAAAGAGGGTTAGCTTGGCTTTGTTTAATTTACTAATAACTCTAATCATATTTAATTCCCTAATATTCAATTTCTAACTGTAACGGTGGCATCGTTTGTATTAGTGATTCCCCGTACAATTTGTTTACGATTCTTCTATCGAAAATTACACAGCGACTCGCATGTTCACCTAAAGCAGCTGTTTTCAATAAACATTGGTTTATCTCAAGGGATACTTGAGGCAAAGTCACTGAGTAAAATGACAAACGACCTAGCGTTTCCTCATAGGCACACTTGGCTTTTAAATGCGGTACGTCCGGGATAGAAAATGGAAGTTTAATTAATAAAACATTACTCGTGTTATCGAGAGGACCTAACGCCTCAAAGACACTCATTAACCCGAAAATAATCGAACGGTAACCAAGACCTATCGCTTTGTTATGGTTAGTTGCAATTTCTTCAACACTTCGATCACCTTGACACTGAATAAGTATCCCTCTTGTTGTACATGTCGCTTCTATAGAGTTTCTAACTGACTCCATCATCCCAACACTTGAAAACAAAACCACTGTTCCGGTATGTCCGTCACAATAGCTAAGAAGAGAGTGCTTCAACCAAGGCAAAAACTCATTGGTTGTTACATCGAAAGGGATATTAGGTACAGATAAAATACTTTGGGAGATCTTTTCAGGTCGGTATTCATAAGAAGAAACACAAGCTGTCGAATAGTCCAAGTTTAACGAGTTTAGAAACCGAAGATGTGAAACACCCGACGGCGATAAACTATCAACCATTTGTAATGTTGATGACGTTAGCAGTACCCCGCAATTAGAAGACCATACGAAGCGCTCCATAATATCCGCGACTGAGATCGGCTGGACTGACAAGCTGTAATTATCTTCCCCGGCAAAGCTTACCCATTTAGCCAAAGGTATTTCACTCATTGAACATTGGAGTAAGCCTGAAATGTTATTCGAAAGCTCCGATAGGCCATTAAGTTTTTCCTGTGACATACCAAGCTGGTCAATTAAAAATTTGGCTTTATCTAACATCGTATACAAATCAGTTGGCAAGATGCCTTTTTCGAAATGGCGATTAGAACTAGATACAAACAAGCTTGAATGATTGCCAATAACCCACTTGTGAAGTTGCACTACTACACCTGTTATCTTGTCAGTATTAACATTCAGTGAATCAAGCAGCTCATAAGTTTCTTTAAACGAAAACACCGATTTAGATGCGTCGGAGATCATTTCCTCTAAACGATGCGCCTCTTCAAAAATATAGATTGCTTGAGTAGGGCGGGGGAGCACTCCGTTGCCACCGAAAATAACGCCATTCGCAAAGTCCGTATGTGTGATGATATGCAAGTCTGCTTCAATGGACTTAGAGCCCGGCAGCAGTAGATCAATTTCAAAGCTAGAATCGAAAACCTTTTGCAACTTTCTAGCTTGTTCCATGATAGCTTGCTGAGAAGCAAGGTTAGAGGTTGATACCACGACTTGCTTACCAGTTAACTTAGCTCTTACGAGTGTCGCTAACAGATAAACCAGTTTACGGCCAAGCCCGATACTTGATTCAAACGCAAAAACAGGTTTATCACTATTCAAAGCTAGCCTGATGTCATTCAGTAATTTGGCTTGCGGTTCACGGCGTTCATATAGCCCCTGCTCTTGTAATTTAGAGAGAGCTTTTTGAATTAGGCTTATTTCTTCTTTAGTGGACTTACACATAGCGGGACCAAAATAAGGGAACATAGATTAATAATCTCATGGTGTTTCGGTGCCGCAAGTCAGTGACTTTGTTCAGTTGCAAGACTAGAAGCCGGTTATAAGATTTTTATGTCACCTAAGAAAAGAGAGAAATGATGGACTTACTAACTGTTCCACACAACACAGATAATTATGAAGAAGTTTTGGAAACCGATGATAGAAACGATGTCCTATACAATGCAAAGTGTCCAGTGTGCACAAGCAAAGATACATACAAGAGAAAAAGTAACGACAAATACTATATTGTGTGTGACTCATGCAAAGAAGTCTTCATACCCGTAAAGAGCGGTAATTTGAAAACCAGAATCATAATTGAAGACGGAAAGCTTTTTTTACTACATTAACCCTGTACCTATCCAGTAGGCACTTCTTCACTGTCGGTAGCAACGGATTCGTCAAGCTTAATAAGCTTATAAATTACTTGTTGGATCGCACTTAACTCTACTCGAATATTTGAATCGAATATTTCCAATTTTTGGTCGTGATCCATTGATTTTTTTACTTTTTCAAGTTCGCAGACTGTTTTCATTGAAGATAGGGACAGAGGGGTAGAATCACTTAGTGTCAAATGTATATCCGCTAGTTCTAGTGAGAGCTTGGTAACACGGTGCGTCTTAGCCTTTTCTTCTAACTCAGAGTTAGACTTATTTTTAAAGCTTATCTCACTTTTATCACTCTCATTCAGCATATGAGCGACACTACCAACTACAGCATCTTCGCTATCTTCGATACAAGAAAGCAAATAAGACTGAATGGCTTTGTTCCCATAGGGAACGACAGGAAAGCTACTATTTGACATTCGTTTTCTAATGAAAGATACGATCTCATCTGCAAGCGACTCGGAGGCATTGATACCTATAATCTGTAAATCATGAAAAAAGATGACAAAGTAAGGTTTAAAAGTACTGAATGCCGTTTCAGCCATTGTACGTTTCATTTCATACTCAACATCATCGCGACTATCTTTATTTAGGTTCACGTTTTTACTTTTCAATTGCGCTAACCGGGCCTTAACTCGACGCTTTAACTCCGTCGATGGGATCACTTTTTTTTGACGTTGGAATGTGGCGACTGAGACGTTCAAGCCAGTGTCTCGAACTTCAAACGAATATAAGGAAGTAGGCTGAACAATAATGAATCCATCTTGCTCGGTATCCCTTGGAGCACAACCTTTAAAGGCCATGTTATTTTCAATGAGCTCATGAAAGTTAAGAGGCAACCGGAACGTCTCATCTTTAACTTTATATAACAGAATTTGTTTTATCATGATCCAAAACCAAAGCTAAATACATGCCATTAGTTTATGCCTGGTTGGAAGTGTTGCAGGACGGGAAAATCGTGAGAACTTACTTGATAAGTGATTCTATTCGGTACATATCAAATGCAAACAACCTCTACCACAAACGCTCTTACACATTTAAAACACATACCAGTGAATAATGACCATTTTAAGAGCTTTTTTAAGCCCATTAACGTGAAAGCTTTCGAAGCGTTGTTGTACGAATACTCGATGTTAAAACGAAGCATAGAGAAGTTCTACGATGATTTTCAAGCAACAAGAAACGCAATTGCTTTGGGTTACCTAATCAAATCTCATAAAGCTAAAAACAATCGAAATGTAGATTACAAACCAGACCTAAGCGTAGCAATATCAATGTTAGATGCCGACTGTTGGAAAAAAGCGTTAGACGAAATTGACCTTTTTGAACAACTACCCGCAGAAGAAAAAGGCAAATGGGACGCCCATATAGAAGAGCTAACGTGCCCAAGATTTGAAGAAGAAACAGTTATCGCGACTATTCAGACATTGTTATCTGAACGAGAAGAGTTCCTAATTAGAAGAGTAGCGGGGATATTTCGAAACCTGTCACCTAATCACGTTACAAACTGCAAGAATCAGTTCCGTAAACGAATAATTTTTTCTACCACAAAGTCTAACATTGAGTATCTTCACGACTTTCGGAAAGTGATAGCAGAGTTAAACGGTGAGCATTTCAATTCCTACCATTTCGACACGGAAAACTTGATAGATGTTGCATTGGCCAATCATCGCGGCAAATGGAGGTATGCTGATGGAAATAAATTTAAGTTTCGAACATACCTGAAAGGCACAACACATATCGAGCTTTCTCCGCGACTTTCTCTAGTAATGAACGACATATTAGCTCTGCACTACGGACTTTCACTCTCAAATGACATTCGGGAAAACACTAAAAAGGCGGAGCTAAACTGGAAGCCTCTACCAAAAAGTTATATTTCTGTCCCGCATAATGTTTGTTGTAGTTTAAGAAGTTTTATATTGAATGAGGTCAGAAGAACTAACGGACGCTACGAGATAGCATACCTTTGGAGTCGTGACTATCAATTAAATAGAGACGTATTAGACACGGTACTAAGAGCTGCTGGTGGAATAAGTGAATCGGCGGGAACGAGATACACATTCGCATTAGATCCGCGATGGATACTTGACGAAATTTCAACAAGCGGTTTTGTACCTTCAAAAGTAGCCGCTCAATTTTATCCTACGCCTGACCCCGTAGCAAAACGCATTCATGAATTGGCGTCACCAAAAAAGGGGGAATCCCTTTTAGAGCCAAGCGTAGGAACTGGAAGTTTACTAAAGCCATTTTTACACCAAGGGTTAAGTATAACCGCCGTAGACCGTGAAGCTCTCTATGCTGACTATATTGAAGAAGTAGTTGGGGGAACAGTCATAGAACAAGACTTCTTAGAGTGTGCCAAGTTTATAAGTGATCAAGATTTAGTTGTAATGAATCCACCATTTAAAGGTAATCAGGCCATTAAACATGTCACTGAGGCTAAAAAGTGTCTTGCTGAAAACGGAAGGCTGTTAGCAGTAGTACCAAATAGTGCAAAAAAACATCTAACAGGTATCACTTACGAAGAAGATATTGATGAAAGCCTTTTTCATGTATCGATTAAAATGTCGATTGTCATTATCACCAAGTAGTCTAAATAGCTCATAAACCTAAGGCGAAATTACTCAGTAATTTCGCCTTTTTTTGTCTCTTTTCTCGAAGCACATTTCAAAGGGCATAACCTAGTTACAACGATAAGAAAATAAGAGCTTCGTAGATAAAGATGAATAACAAGAACGCTACGACAAACATTCAATTTCACAGCAGTAACCGAATACTTCAATTTCCTTGGACACACGAATCTGGATGGGGCAGCCAAGAGAAGCTACGTAGCTGCTTATTGCATTACACGCGATTTGCTCAAAAGTTCCCGGAATCAAACACTATTAGCATATCGATGAAGTTATTCACCTTAGTCGAAGCACTATTTAGGGCCTACGAAGTATCTAACCGTAAAACACTAAACTCAAACGAAAAAATAGACATCATCAAAATCGCTGACACCGAAGAAGAAATTATCCTATCAATGCTTGGCTCTGCAGTCGTTTTAACAGGCAAAAGCAAGCTAGATGAAGAGCAGATCGAATTGTTTATTGATGTTCTCAAATCTTCACTAGAAGAAGGGAGTAAGAACAATCAATTGGATCAAGCATGTTAGATAGAGTTTTCATAGCAATCAACGAGTCAATCGATCTTGTCATTGCTGTTCTGAACGAACCTACAAGTAGAGTTATAGCCTTAATAGCACTTGGGGCTTTTGTCGGTTCTTTCTTAAACGTGGTCATATACCGACTACCTTCAATGCTCAAGGAAAGGGCATTAGCCGACTCTTCCGAATTTTTTCCAGATTTAGTTAGTGAAGCTCAAGCGATAAGTAACATTGAAGGGGCTAATCTTGGAGGTTTTTCTAAAGCTCCATGCTGCGACACGCAGATTAAAGCCAAACACAACATCCCGATCATTAGTTGGCTAACGCTTAAAGGCAAGTGTGCATACTGCGGCGCAGGTATTAGTTCTCAGTACATCAAAGTTGAAGTGTTAACGGCATTAGCGTTCGGCACTATCGCGTTTATAAGCGATACCAAAGAAGCAGCGCTTTTGTTCAGTGCGTTAACAGCCATCTTTATAGCAATCGCTTATATAGACCAAAAACACCAGCTTATTCCCGAAGAACTTAATTTAGCTGTTGCTGTAATTGGAGCCATATTAATTGATCAAAAAGTCATAGGGATTGACCTAACTACAGGGCTTCTAAGCGTTTTTGGCACCTATTTTTGCCTATCTCTTCTCAACTTTTTTAGCGAGTGCATTGTAGAGAAGCAAGCTTTAGGGGGGGGTGACATCAAGCTAATGGCGGCGCTCTCACTAATATTCACGACAACAGGTAGCCTAATCATCACTGGAATGGCCATTTTGTCACTGATTATCCTTAATAAGATTTTATTCAACAGAGCTAAAGGGTATCAAGCATTAGGCCCGTACTTGGCGATCATTTCATGGGTAGGAGTGATCGTCATGTTCTAACTAATTGATAAGTAATAGCAAAAACAAATAAAAGAAGTTCTTTGTTCACTGAATTTTCAATTTAATTCACAGTGAAGAGCTTTTTTTGCGTACCTCAAAGAAAATTATGCCCGATTCAGACGCTATCTATCCTCTTGTATGGTGGGTAAAGTAGCTAGATAACTGGCTTTGAAACTTACGATCAAGCCAAAAGAGCTGTGATGTAAATCCCAAAAAAAGATCATTTTAGGTCGCGGAATAAATTATTTTGCATCCCAATCTGTGGATAAGCTGTTGATTAACTGTTTGTAAGCATTGATTTTGTCTAATTCTTATGCGATTCAGGACTAATTCAGCAGTATGAATTTATTCTTTCTAAGGACTGAATTAATACGATCTAAGGACTGAATTAATTCAGTGTGCCGATCGAATCAATTTTTTCAGCAGTATGAATTTATTCATTGAGGAATGCGAATTTAATCGTTCAGCAGTATGAATTTATTCTTCTAGAAGTATGAATTTAATCGTTCAGCACTACGAATTTATTAGTTCAGCGGTACGAATTTAATCTTCGGTACATAAAAATAGGTCGCTGAATTAAATCACTTGAGCTAAGTGAATTTAATCGCTACTCTTGAAGTGTAATGACAAACCCTTATGTAGCAATGGTTTGTGGAATACTTCATTAAGTCAATTTTAAAGCGGGTTGGGTTAGTTTGCTTCTGTTCATAAGGGCGAAAGTAGATAAAAAAGGTCCAATACCAAGGCTTGAGACTGAGTATCAATACTGAATAGTCCAGTAAACCCCGTTTTTACTGTTAAACAACCCTGTATTGATATCTCTTAGATCTAAAGAGATCCATTAAAAGATCAATAATAATAATAGTTTATTGGCTTTTGACATTTTAAAAAATAAGTGAAAAATAGGGCTAAGATTACATGAGGCAGATTACTGAGAGTGAAACAGTGACGATTAAGCGACGCGGTAGACCATCAATGATGATCTCTTTTGATTCATCTAATGAGCATGATGACAGTGCTAAAGTATTAGAAGCGTACCGGTTACTTCATAAAGCACTGAAAGAATCAAAGCACATTAGGCTTAGTCAGCTAGCTCCATTTATTAGGTTATTTATCGATAAACTAATTAATCAATCTGCACCAATTGTCAGACTGCAGTTGTTTGAAGAAGTCGGAAAACTAGAAGGCGGCTCTAAAAGCAAAACAACACTGCATGGAAACTTTAAGTCACTTGAAGAGTTCAAAATTCTGATTGAATCCCCTACACAAAAAATGCTCTTCGAAGTGAACTTAGATGTTGAATCACTTAATGACATTTCAGAGTGGGTTAAACAGGATAATCTTGAGGCTCCAATCAGCGCACCAATTCCACACGTACATACTCAGTCAACACTAAGGCCCCGAACTACGACACGCGGTGTACAAAACGATAAAACTATACAACTTAGTGTTAATAACCAAAGCATGATGGCCATCCTAATGTCCATTCTTCCTGACTCTGATGTTTCACACCTAAAAGGTAACTTACATGTCAATGTCGAAACCGATGGCCCAGGTGTAAAAGAAGTAAGCTACGAAATTACGACTAAGACGGCGGAGAAAGGTAAACAAAGATCAGTAATGAAACAAGAGGACATTCCTGTTTATATGGCATGTACAAGTGTTACTTACTTTTCTCTTGTCAAAGACAAAGAAGATCATGACTTCGGTAACGGCTACAACATGGAAAACAACTTACACGCTCACATAGACGATATTGCGGCTGTTGTTTACCCGGAAGTAAAAAGTATCAGCACACCTCAAAGAAATCGGGTTCGTGAAGCCTTAGAGCGTATTAGAACTACTACCGTAGACTTTTATGGCATTGAGGACATTTATTCGATTAAAGACATCACGAAATTCAACATGAATTTGAAAGATGAAAATAGTAATGTGCCAGAAAAAGCGAGACTAGTTGAGTTCCGACCTTTCGAAAAGTTCAGTCGAGAAGAACTGATTTATCGTAAGAACGGTAAAATATCAGTGATAGATTCGTCTGTAGACTACAACATTTCACTGAATCGTGACGTATTCAGAACACTGAAAGATAGGGATTTTCATTTTCTGATACCACCTGCGCTTCTTGGTAAGAAAACGATGCTATTCAACTTGTATATGCAATTTAGATATAAGTTCAATAAAACATCAGACTTCTTCCAGATCTCTTTTGACAAGCTGTTTTTTCCTCACGGCGTTCCCGCTGCTAACAAGAAAGAGCGCGATGAGTTATTAGCGGTTGAAGTAAAAAAGTTCAGAAAGCTTATTTTCAGTATACAAAATGGTAAACCTAAACCATTCTTGACTGCAGAAGTAACTTCCCGCTTTCGCCACAAGCTGTATTTGTATGGTTATAGCTGTGAAATAGACTATAAAAACGAAATCTTCGATGTCCATATGCAGAGAGAAGAGTTACTAGAGGCTGCTAATACTGCGCCGAGAAGAACTACGCCGACGATCAGTAACAAGCTGCAAGATGTTACGTACCTAGAAGCACAGGAAGAATCAAATGTATCATCACCGCTACGTCGTTTAAGTAACATGCTAAATGTAGAAAAATATAAATACTTAGTATCATTTGAGATTGAAGGTGAACTTCTTGGGGTTGTCAGTCCATTAAACCGTGAGGTTGATGATCTGAATCTTCAAAAGGCGATCTCTCAAAGAACAGAAGTACCAGAAGACATTGTTAAAGATTATTTGAAAGAGTACTTTCGACAAGCAATGAAAGAACTTGGTGATGTTGATCAATACAATGTTGTTGGGCTTTATACAACTTGGTGTTATGAAAATGGTAAAGACGCTGGCGACGTTCAAAGTCAGTTAGCTTACTACCAACATCTTGAACAGAAAGATGTTTAACTTGACATTTTAGCTATTTAAGCAATTATGTAATATACGTGGTTGTTGTTATCAATGAGTTTTGGCAACAACTACGTACCTACCCGTCAAACGACTTATAAACCAACATTTCTTTTTGCTACCGTTCGCGGCGTTTTAGTGATTATTTTTTGTATGTAATCGTATTTCACGTTGAACCCGGCATCTTCGATATAACCCGAAAGGGTATCTACATGGTTAATGTACATTGCTAAGAGATAGTGTTTTGCCTATTGGAAGTTCCTTAGGGCTTCTAGAGTCTCGATAATAGAGTAGTAATAGAGCCTTCACCTAAATGGCAAGTTAATCACGTTGGAATTGCAACGTCCTCATTACAAAGAGTTTTACTTTGTATCAGATCAGGAAAGAAACAGTACTTTTGCCAATTTAGCCTTAGATTTTTTGATTCTGAGTTCTCGAACTAAGATGGTCTTGGGTTGTGTTTGACGTAAAGATAGTCACGTTATGTGATGGTTACTTACCCTTGACTAAGGGTAAGTAAACCTAAGCAACTGTTGTGTTTAGGTTTGCTTATCAAGCAAAGGTTACTAACGTTTAAGTAACGCTCATATAGTTGAGTTTCGTGTACTAACAGTTATCCGAAAGGGTCTTTTAAGAAGGAAAAAATTATGAAAATGAAGTATTACGCTCAAAAGCTGGATCGAGATAGCTTCGAATTTATACGAATCAGTAGCTATAAGTCTGCAGCAGAAGGAAAAGAGCCGATCAGTAAACGCGTCAGAAAAATTCTGGCCAAAACAAAGATACATCGAGCTTGGTTGCAGGGCCGTACTGGTAGTTTTCTATTGTCTGTACAAGAACGTATATAGGAGAGTAAGTATGCGAACTTTAGCTATTTATTCGTTATTGCTCATGAGCACATTTTTATCGACGTTATCTAGGGCTAATTGCGTTATCGGTAACGGCGAAATTCTGCAGGCCGGGGAATCAACAGCTATCGTTGATGTAGAGCAGCTAAATGCATTAGCTAAAAGCTTCTATGACGAAGGAAAGGTTGAATCGCTGGAACAAGGAATGGTCAAAGCGCGTACATACGACGGTGTATACGTACCTTTAAAGTGTTCACCAATGTTAACAGTCAATCAAGAACTTGATATTTCAATCACCGGGTATGCTTTGGTGCCTGAATGGGATGGTCAATTTTGATTTTAAGTCTGATTAACCAATATGCTCGATAAGGGCATATTCACTAATTAGATTTTTGCTCTTGTAGCAAAACGTCACTACCGCTTAGGTGACACTCGAACTGTCGAGCTGCGGTACATCAAACATTTAACCCGAAAGGGTCTTATAAAAGGAAAATACTATGAAAAACTCTATGTTAATGGCTGAACTAACAATCATTGAAACTGACGTTCAGATTCAATTAGCTCTCATGGACATCTGTGAAGACTCTCATTTTGAACCGTTCGAATTGATGGAACGAATTGAGGAAGTTGGTGGTTTATCTGCTATGAGTGGTGTTGAACCAAGTGACAGTTTAATCAATCAACTTATTAGTATGGAATCGTTGATTCCAAATACGCTAAACCTATTCACGAAAGGTCGTGAGCTGGCATTTTGTATGTAATCTCCATTGATTAGGTACTTTGGCTTGTCGGTACACCTTCGGTGTGTCGATAAGCTTACCTGCTACCGATTAGAAACAAAAACTTTCAGAACCCGAAAGGGTCATTTATAAGGAAAATCCTATGTCTAAGATTAATTTACTGGCTCTATTTGCCCTCGGTCTTTTTGGTTTCTTTGCCAGCGAGTCAAAAGCAAATTGCTTACTTGATGGCCAAGCTTATCCATCAAGCTACAGGGTTAAAATGTTAAGTCATGAACTGGTTGGGCTGACAGCAAATAACTACAACAAAGCGGTTAATACAACGCTTTCAGAGGCGTATGAGGAAGCTATTGAATCAAGTTGGTACGATTTGATTGAAGCTAGCCAATCTACTGTCAATGAAAAGTTAGAAAATGAACCAAGTATAAATAGCGGTGATCATGTGATCACGCCGGAAGATACCGATTTATACGTCGTGTTGTCTTTGAATACTTCATACACATTTTAAAGGGGAGAGTTGCTATGTGTAAAAATTGTATCGACTCTATCTGTCAAAACCGATGTGTGCCACCGGAACCGGAGGCGAAAACTAACAGTGTTGAGATTGATGATTCACGAAAGGTTACCGAAGTTGAATCTGATATTAAGCAAATCGAAGTTGTGTATATTGCGTAAAACAAGTCTACATTAGCAATGCGTCCTCAAGGGCGTATTTCTAATTAGATTTTGCTCTTGTAGCAAAACGTCACCACCGCTTAGGTGACACTCCAATAGTGGAGTCGCGGTTTACTAACTCTGAACCTGAAAAGGTCTATTAGAAGGAATATGCACGATGTACAATAAAAAAGTAGAAGCATTTATCAGTCGTCCAAGTAACGCGCATGAGTTGTTTTCTAGTTTGAGTAAATTCAACATTACGGAAATTAATGAGTTGGTGAGTGATATTTTCGGACACGTTTACTGGATTGAAAAGGGAGCTAAATGGTCCCAACCCAATCAGGACAAATGGTACGTTGCTCGATGTCACAAGTTGATCTCAATTCTTAAAAGCTTATTGGATAAGAACTGGTTTAAGCCTGAAACAAATAGTCGTGGAAACATGATTACAAGAGATACGGCTTCAAGCTTTGCCATGTTCTATCTTGAGAATGTTAATAGTGAACCTGGTCAGTACCTTTACAATGACGGCTTACGTAGCTGCATGACGTTACCACAGGAGCTCAAGATTATTTCTTACTCAGAAGGGGATGTCACGATAGTCACTTGCCCTGATCAAGAAAGCTTTGATTCTGAAATTGAAGCCATTATTGAGTGGGAAAGGGAGTATGCGTAAGGATATTGTTCGCGAAGCACTGCGGTATGATAGTTGTTAACTCACAGAAAAATTGAACCCGGAAGGGTCTTATTTATAAGGAAAGACGATGCAAAAAATAGAGATACACATTGACTCGGTTAAGGCCGGAGATACGATCTTACATGATGGTGTACTTACTACTGTTTGCAAGAAAGACATTAGAACTAGCACGTTTATGGGGCGTACCGTTTTTGGCGATTCCTATGTTTTAGGAAACAAGCCAGTTATTAAGGTTAACCTCGTTTGAACTAAGTCGTTCACTTAGTCTATTAAGCAATACGTTCCTCTAGAGAGCGTATTTCTTAATTGGATTTTGCTCTCGTAGCAAAACGTCACTTCCGCTTAGGTGACACTCGAATAGTCGAGCTGCGGGACACTAAACAATGAACCCGAAAGGGTCTATATACGGAGATAATATTATGGGTTTTTTTAGTTTTCTAGCTTCTGATGATCGTAAGTCTATTCCTCGTCAATCAGAAGGTGAATGGTGGCTTGTTACACCAACAGGAAAAATCAAACTTACTTATTATGATGGTTATGGTCGATTTACTACAGAAAGTGGTGAAGTGATCGATGTCCATTGTTGGTTAGCTCGTATCAATTACCCGAACAAAGATTGGGACGATGAGACGGCAAGAATGATCGGCTTGAACTTACGTTTGAGTTCTTTTTACGTCGATCACCTATTGAACAAGTACGCTTGTGAAATGCACATGAAAGATTTCGCTGGCGAGTTTGATGGAGAGTTCTTCTTATTTGAAGATTACTGCACGCCGTTTGAAGTCTTGGGTGTTATGGCAACTGCTAATGATCATATTAGTGAAGGTCGCTTGAACAGTTCGGCGATAATGAGTGAATTTGGTCTAAAAATCGTTAGTAACGAAAGTAATGCAGAATATGAGAAAGTTGGTGAAGTTAGTGGTTGTCCTAATCAGGGCCGCTAAAACTAAGTATTAGCATTTGAACCCGAAAGGGTAAATAAGGAGAAATATCATGTCTAAAACGTGTATCTGTTGTCAAAAGAGTGCGAACGTAGATTCAAGCTCTGACTATTTAGCTGTTTGTGGTAACTGCGAACCTTGGATGAATAGTCATTTGTCATTAGTAGACGAAACCCGGACTAAGATGATCGACAATCTTAACCCTGCAGCGAAAGCCGCGTTTAAATCAATGAAACGCCTAGAGCAAGGTTTTGTTGTTTTACGTTTTATGGAGAAAGAGGCTGCTTAGGTGGTCGCCAAATGAATAGGAGAACAGTCAATGCTTGAATTGATCGTTAATGGTGAAATTAGATTTTCAACAATCCTCCACCTTCTAGTGCGACACTATGAGTTTGTAGGCTTGTTTATCATCTCTATAGCAACAATTGTTTATAAATTAATTACTTGTAAGCAATCTTAACTAAAAAGCCGATCATTCATGATCGGCTTTTTTTATCATAATTTAAGGCTCATTGCTGATATTTACTTGGGGTTACCCAATTCTTGTAGCTTAGTTAAAAGCAATGGGAATGCTTCTTGAGCAGCATTGAAACCCGCAAAACCTATCTGTAATGCAAGATCTAACGTATTCCCAATTATGGGTTCGATCTGGTTACCGGTTAAGTAGCCATATATTGCAATCAATCCACAATACGCGACCACTGGCTTTAGAAAATAATAGAAAATGAACTGTTTGATCATAAATAACATAAAAACCTCAAAGTTCTGATTGATAGCCACAGCCAAGGTATACGAAGCTCTATAGTAACTAGCATTAGCTCATGTATGGTTGGTGATACTCAACAACCAATATCTCATGATGTTTACAGTGCGCAATTCATCAACACTCGCTGCCCTTACGCGCTAACTAGTAGCGGTTAAAGTAGAGATCTCTGAATCTCGTAAAGAGTTAAGGGCACATTTCATGGCCAAGGAGAAATACGAATATGGATAAGGAAGATTTGAACGCTAAAGAGTGGCCTCTAGACGCGGCACACTTACAAACGCAAGTTGGAATACTGCGTGAAGCGGTAAAATATGCGAAGGAAACTGGATACACGCAAGTAACAATAGAAATTGATGTGTTAGAAGTTTTACTTAACAACTCTAAATTGAATATTTAGGAGCTAAAGATGGTTGGCCTGACTCTTAGGAATGCTTTTTGTACTCTTTTAACTGCTGTTGTTACTCATTCATCTTATGCAGATAACGTAAAACTGAGTAAATCAGGAATTTGTCACGACCGAACTAGTAAATGGTACTTAAAGACCAACAATTATAAGCCGTTCGATACACTTGATGAGTGCCTTGAAGTTGGTAGGTTACCGAAGGGCTTTATCCAAGGTGAGTCCAAAAATTCGATTGATGAAGGCTCTTATGACAGAAGCCTTTTTAATCATTGGGTCGATAGTAATGGTGACGGGTTAAATACTAGACATGAACTTCTAAAGGAACGATCGACTTCAATAATTACTTATTCTGCATCAGGAACGAGAGTGTTGACAGGTAAATGGTATGACCCATATACAGGTAAAACACTTTACTCTTCAAAAGAGTTGGATGTAGACCACATTTTAAGCTTAGGCTGGTCATGGCCAAGAGGCTCTAATAACTTCTCAGCTTTAAAACGAGAACAATTTGCAAATGACCCCGCAAACCTAATCTTGACACAAAGTAGTGTAAATAGATCAAAAGGTGCTAAATCATTTACTGAGTGGCAACCGCCGCTTCACTCATATCGTTGCCAGTTTAATATCCGTGCACACCGACTTGTAAAAAAGTATGGCCTAGTATATTTCCCGAACGAAGAAAGATTCATGAAAAAAGTTCTTACTCAATGTGGAGCGAAGTACTGATTTAGATAGGATTGCGCCACTTACTTTCGGGATTACTCTTTTAATAAATCTGACGTTATTTTAAGAGTAATCATGAAGAAAAACACATTGATAATTGCTTGTTCGAACAGCAAACTGCCGCACGTTGCCAGAGCTATTGATTTGTATACTGGTAACGTTTTCCAGACCTTAAAGCGAAACACAGACAGTAACCCGTTGGAAGATTGGAACATATTAATCCTATCTGGTAAGCATGGTCTTCTTGAAGCCACTGAGCTGATTGAACCATACAACCAAGAAGTTCCGGGCATAAATGATATTGACGGTGTTGCCGCCTACGTATCGCAGCATAGAACGGAAGCAAGAAAGCTATTGAAGCAATATGCTGGTACTAATTTGTTTGTTGTAATGCCGAACAAATACTTAAACATTTTTGACATTATGTTTACTCAAAATGAGTTGTCAGTATTTCCTAGTCGCTATGTATGTCGTGGTCATCGGGGTTCTACTCAAATGGCATCAAGATTAAAACGATTGCTAATCAGCGCGAAAAAGCCGGTAGTCAGCAGTATGCATGATATGACAATTTTTAGATCCGGGGTCAGTAGTGTATCGGATCAGGTTGGATACCACTTAAACAGACAAAGTAAGGGGTACTCTTTAGCTAACGTAGGGCCAAGCAAGTACCCGAAATTGTATTCACTGCTAGTGAATGATTTGAAAGAGGGGCTACCTGTTTTCCTCGATAATGGAATAGTGACCGCGCTTAATGATGGGGTTGAGATAGAACCAAAAGACGTTTTTTCTGAATACAGAAAGATCGTTGATTCGCTACCAAGAAAATTATTAAAGTCATTGTACTTGGTTATGCCAGATAGTCCGTTTTGTAGCCAAACAAGTATCGCTATTGCTAAAAAACATAGTGAAGCGATTAGATATATCGCGAGAAAAACAAACTTGATAGTACCGATTCACCACTATGCTCATGAAACCAACTCTATAAAAATTGAAGATGTAGCGACTTCTATTTTGACTGAATTAAAAGGGGCTAAGTTGATCTTGGGGGTTCCTTGTAAATCAACAATCACAGATAAAGCCACTGGTCTGAAAATAAAGCCAAGACTATCAACGTGTGAAATTGAAAAGCTTTTGTCGTTAAAAAATGGCAACAAGCCATATTTTACTAAAATGCATTGCTTGGGTATGTCAGAGGTTACTAGGGGCGGTCATTTGCAGGAAAGATTTGGCTTGGCGTTGGCCTACAATGTAACCATTCAAATTGATTGCTGTAGAACAAGTGCTTTGTTTACCATCGAGTCGAAAACAAGAAAAGCTGCAAAAGGAACTAGAATTTTAAACATGCTTTCGCCCCAAATTAAGGCTACCAAAACGCAACAAAGTGCCCAATATCGAGATTACAAAAATACAGACGAATGGGATGATCCTGTACTTCATGGGTACGCGACAGATCTAATCGAGGAAGACCCGGATAAATTCATTGAACTGTGGGATAAGAACCAAATCAATATGAGCGTAGGGTATACATCGTTTGATAGTGAATTAGAGAAAAAGGACTATTTAAATAACCTTTTGATTGATTATCCAATGATCGGTGAAGATGAATTGGTAAACACTCTAAAGAAGATGTTCATTGAGCATTTTAGTAAGCAATGCCATGAGCCTACTTCTTTGGAAAAACGCGCTGAAACGATTGCTATGTGTACGGCAATTGAAGGTTATCATGCTAGCAGACAGGCAGTTCAATTACCTTTGTTTTAAGTGTTCCTATCACAAACGCTTCGCGTTATGCATTCTCTATTTAAATCTATCAGATATAATTAAGATATTTGACTTCTGTATGAGCTGACCAAATGTGAATACAGTTGCATTTATCCTCTGAAACAGTTAGTGATTTCGATAGAGGCTGTATATGGCTTGAATGTTTATAGATAGCCTATTAAGTTTACTAAACATGCATTTCTTTGCTCATTTAACATTGACTTCCAGCTCTATTTTTTTATAGGGCTTTTTTCGTGTGCATAATGGCGGAGGATCGCAAATATGATTTTAACTAAAAGTAAGGTTTCTATATTTTTAGCTTTAGCACTAGGCAGCATGGCTGTTTCAGCTAGTGTAGACAGTATTAAAAAAACTTCAAACCGCTCTAGTTTGCTCGAGGATTCGGTTAATTCAACATCTACCAATCCCGGCTTTATTACTAACGATTTGGGACAGAACTACAAGCCTAGCGTTGACGCTTCTCAAATTAAAGGAACATTGAATAATGTCACTTTGGGGAGTTCAGTCAATGGATCACCAGGCATACACCTTGCTAATACACAAGGGACTAACAAAGAGATAAATGATAGGAACAACGCGAGTAAGCCTATCGAGTACCAACCGCCGAGAGGGGTTTGGATGCAAGTTGCGGTTCGCAGCTCAACTTCTACCTCACGTTTGAACTTTAAGTTGCCAATCGCCACATCCAAAATGCGTCCAAAGAAAATGAGATTCGATGGTCGTTCAGAGTATGCCTACAATGGTGGTTCAAAGACTTATACAGTCGGTGGCGTAAGGAGTAGCACTACCCAATGTGGCCCTTCATCAACAAAGGGCTCGTATTGCAGTATGAAAATCACTGGAACATCATACGTAACCGGGTGTACTGGAAATCAAGCTATCTACTACACAGCTGTTCAGAGTAATCGAGGCTGCGGATATAATAGTCATGTATACCGTAACTCTTTTCAATTCAGGTTAATAGAAGTTATGTATTAATCAAAAAAGCCGCTAATCAACAGCGGCTTTTTTATTATTTAAGTTGAGCTAATAACCTTTCAATTACCAAATCGTTAGCACCGGTTTCTAGTGCTTTATCAACGAGCTCAAGTATCCTGTCATTACCACCTTTAATTTCCGGTTGCACCGACCTGCTGCCGATACTGTCAATCAAGTCGCGTTTCTTTTTGTCACTAGTACTAAGGTACTTAATGGTGGATTCAAGACTCGACTGCCCCATTAATTCCTTTATATCAACAACGTTGGCATCAGCATCAAGTAAACGTTGGCCAAAGTCTTTTCTAAAAGAGTGAGTACCTAAATTAGCATTAGAAATTCCCCGTTTCTTCAAAATCGCGCCGAGTTCTTCGGACTTCAACAAGCGGTTCACAACCTCTTTTGTCATAGCTCGACCTTGCGAGTTGTGGTGTGAGTTGGCGAATACGTAAGTCTGCGGGTTTGTAGCATCGAAGTAGGGATTACTCTCTTGCATCTTTAGTACTGATAGAAAAACGTCTTCAAGGCGAGAGCTGATATACACGCGTAACTGAGCGTTATTAATGGCGTATTGATGCTTTTCTTGGTCAGACCATTTAGCGGCTTTATCTGCAGTTTTTAGCCAAGTCATCGTGCTGCTGTAGATCTTCTTCTGCGTGATCACAAACTCTGACTTAATTTGATTTGCTCCCTTTCTAATATGAGCAAGGTTTATGCGTGTACAGTCTGAATACCTTAATCCCGTTAAACGCTGTGCATCTAGTATAAAGCTAGCCATGGGATTTAACGCTCTTACTTCATCAATAATAATACTTGTCTCCATTTCGCTCTCTGGCGCGAATGAAATAGTCTTGCCACCATTTTTTATATCAGACATAAAATACATATAGCAAACCACCTTACCTGAACGTTCATTAAATATAGTGCCATTCCTATGATTTTAATGACGTTTTGGAGAGCGCAAGTGACTATCCTAAGTGGTTGATTACTAATACCTTTTTGTTTTTGTGATTAAACTACTCCGCAAATGATAACATTTGCGGAGTAATAAAACATCACTTAATGGTCATGACAGGGCGGATTTGTCCATTCTGTGAAAGTGTCACAGTGTCACTTCATTGGGTGTGTGGTTTGTCTAGTTCACATAGATGCTCATATGTTTTGTTATTTGTTATGTTCTGTTCTAACATAACAAATAACAAATAACTTTCGACAGTAACGGTGACCAAAATGGCAAGAAGCAAAGGTTTTACAGAAGAACAAGTGATTAACGCAGTACGCGAACTTGATGAAAAAGGCCGAAACATCAACGGCTCTAGTCTTCGTGCCATCATCGGTACTGGTAGACCTGCGAATATTTTTGCTACCTATGAAGAGTTGTTGCATCGCGGGGTTTTAGACACATATCGACCAGCTCTTGTTGAAAGTGAGGATGAGCCTCAATACGAGTTGCCGCCGGAGATAGCGGAAGCTAAAGACTTGATGCTTGGAGATATGGAGACAATATTTTTTCGTATTAATAACTTAGCGAATGGTATTGCTGAAAAACGCTTGAACTCTGCAGTACAGCAAGCAAAGGATATGGCTAGCGCCGCATCCGAACGTCTTTCTTCCGTTGAAGGTGAAATGTCAGATGCTTATAACGAAATAGAGGACCTAAAAGAGAACAATGAATCTTTCCAACAAACTAATGAAGACCTACGAAATGAACTGGAAAAAGCAAAACACAAGATCGTAGCTTTAACTTCTACCCAAGAACGCCTTGAGCTCGATAACAGTCGTTTAAGTGAAGAGCTGGACGAAGAGAAGAATGCTATTAAAACGCTACGAAAAGAAAACTCTGAGCAGTCCAATGAGTTGTCTAACTCGCGCTTAGAGGTTACGACGCTTAAAAAGTCGGCTAATGAACAAAAGGGAACTATCTCTAAGCTAGAAGCTGATTTGTCTCAGAAGAAGGACGAGCTAGTTGAAGTGTCAGATAAAAGAACTGAGCTAGAACGTGACTTGATTGAAGCAACTAGTCAAGGTAATGCGAATCTTAGAATGCTTAATGAGTCCAAAGCCACGATAAAAGAGCTCAAAGATGAAGTGAAAGCTGCTAACGAAACGAATACTGTTCTGACCTCATCAAACGGTCAGCTACAAGGTGAGGTAGCCACTCAGAAAACGGTCATCAACGACAACAACAAGCGACTTAATGAGTTAGAGACGAAACTAAACTCAGCCCTTAGTTTTAAAACGAGCCTAAGCAATGAAAATAACCGATTGAAGGAAACAAACAACAAGTTAGTGGAGCAATACGATGATTTGAGTAAAGCTAATATCTTGCTGCAACGAGAAAATGCCAAGTTAGAATCTTAGGACTTCATTAGCTGTAAGGATGTTGTTTTGCCAAAACGAATCAATAAAGGTTTTATGTATGTCACCCCAACTAATGACAATGGTTCATACCTGGTATCCATCCCAAAAGTTTGGGATCGCGTAAAGGTACACCAGAAGATATTTGGTACTGCTTCATACCGCGCTCCAAAATTAGCGGCACAGTCATACGTAATAAGAGAGCTCAAAGCTTACTACGGCGAAGAACGAGCAGATTTCATTGTATCGATTCCACAGTTTGTCCATACAATGAAGCTAGGGTGTGGCGTCTCATATCGAGATACATTCAAGGTATCTCGGGGAGTTCGCTACCCTTGTTTCGATATTTCATATACAGAGTATGTTTCAAATCACCTTGGGCAATTAGAACCAAAAAGAAAGCGAAGGTCTTTTTCGTATAAGGCTGAAAATAAGTCGTATATTGAGCATAAAGTATCATTGGAGGTGGCCCGAATACGGGCTAGTAAAGCACATAGTAAACTGCATGAGTCAGCTCCCACGGGTTTGAATATCGCTTCATAATTAGCCCTTTTTCATAAATTATGTCGTTACACCGAATCAAGCTGGTGATAGGCTAAAGTTCTCACGCGATAGCTCACTGTTAATTCAGTCTGTTATCTAAGCCCTAACGGAATACGTTGGGGCTTTTTACTTTCTAGGTACTTGGAAATGAACAAGTTTAGTTAAGGTAACATAGAAAGGAACGCTTGACCCTGACACAGAACCAAGAGGACGCGGCTTTTTGATAAACCAATTTAGTTTTAAGCTAGGGCCGAACAATCTATATACATTGCACGGTCAGAATTTCGTTAATGTCGGTGTAGTAATTTTCTAACTCTTCAAACTCAATATCACCGTCTTTCTCCCGGTAACCTCTTGACTGAGAGGCATACCCGATCGCACCTTTCCCAAATCTCAAATTAAGGCTATCAAGAGCTGAATTGAGTGGCGTCTTATTGTCGAAGTTGTTAAATAGCTCAAATTGCTTTCTCTCCGCGTCGTTTAGCTGTGTCGTCCCTACACCTAATTTGTAAATTGGTTGTTGATAGAGAGAGTGAGGTAACAACTTTGAATAGATTTTTCTCAGCTGTTTTAGAGCATAGCCGGTATCTGTTAACCCTTCTTCTAGTTCAATATCGACACGTTTATAAAAGGGGGGGCATGAGTCAAACCTAGATGTACTGACAAATACACTCAACTTTAATGCTTCACTCTGTTGGCCTCGTACCTTTAGCATGACATTACTACAGTGAGAGGCTATTTCTGCAAAAAGGCTCTCTTGTGTTTTCAGCCTGTCACGGTATGAAGCTGTAGACCAAATTTGTTTTTTCTTCTCTCTGATCGTCGAAAAGTTAAGAACCGATATTGAGTTGAGTTCGTGTATAACGTTGGCAATATTGATTGAATATCGCTTCTGATAATCGACTGCATTACAGCGTTTGAGTTGTAGTGCCGTAAACACCCCTTCGGCCTTCAAATGTTTCGTGTAGCTACTGCCTATATTCCAAACTTTATCAATCGGCATAGCTTCTAGTACCGCATCGATCTGTTCCTCACTTTCAAGCCAGCATTGGCCAGCGAATCCATCGAGGTTTTTTGCGGCCCAACTTGCAGCTTTACAAAGCGTCAACGTTGGCCCAATCCCACATCCCGTCGCAACGCCAGTTTCTCGGTACGTCCGTTTCCTTAGTCCCATAGCAAACTCATCAAGTGGGACTTTGATGCTGTGCAAATGACTAAAATCGAGAAAAATTTCATCGACAGAATATCGATATGTTCGAGTGCCCATTGCATTGAGTTCAATGCAAGACATAAACCTGTCTGATATGTGTGAGAGGGAATTGAAATTAGCTCTGTAAATCAGACCATTGTGTAATCTCAGTTTGTCTAGTTCTTCCCAAATCGGGGTGAATTTCGAAATTTGAAGTAGCGAGCAAGCGCGGTTAGCTGCTATTGATATGCCTTGTCCAGCGCTAACGAGGATAGGAACATTTCTGTGCTGTGGTTTGTATATTACGGACGACTCTGAATAAAAACGCGTTCCGTCGATGATGCAAAACAATTGGATTCTCGAATAGGTTTAGAGTTACGTGAAAGCGCAATCTTTCATTTATGGCACTGTATATAATAACAGTATAGTGTTGTGTTAGATTGAAGTCGATCTCTATTGAGTATTTCTGATTCCTAGATTCATTGCTTCGGGGTCGCGAGTCTAAATTGATCCTTTAGTGTGTAATTAGCTCAAAGTGGTGTGTTTGAGTAATTAAGTCTCATACCGAGGAATAAAGAATCATACTGGCAATATAAATCAATAACTTATAACTCATTTGATTGTAAGACGCCTATATCAGTATGATACTTTATTTATGTCTCACTCCAATTCAACAACTACAAATCAATGAGTTAGATTCAACTGAGTATGAAACTTTAATACTCTCGTACAAGTGGGCTTAAAAGGCATAAGCTATTGTTTAGTGCCTGAATGTAAATTGAGATAAGGGATAATCTGAAAATGGAACAACAAACTGCCATGTGGGGATTGAGTGTAATTTTGATTTTAATGGGTGGTGTATCAAGTATAATTGCTCTAAATTCTTCATCTAGCCCCTTCAAGCGTATAGCCAATGCCTTCTGTGCAGTAATATTTTTTCTAGCTGCTGGTGGTTTGTGGGGGGCGTTTTGAGTTATTTAAGGAAAAGACACGCTAAGTTAGGTCTGCTTGTATGGTTAGTTTTAACTTTGTTTTGTGCGATAAAACTTCTACTAGTTGAACCGAATAAACACGCTCGAACACTTACGGAAGCAACCGAGCCCTTTAGTCCGTATCAAGAAGCTTTCTGGTTTCTTCTTATCGTCGGCGTGTTAACCGTGATAAGTCGGAGTCGTAAATGAATTTGGTCACAATTCTGTAAACCAACAAGAACATCCATCTATCAAGAGTAGGAAACCAATGATAATCACTGATAAAGTTCAATTAGCACAAGAGGGGTTTACCCTGATTCGAAACTTACTCGAAGGTAGAGTTGAAGGTGGGGTCGAGTTGGCAAAAGATGTTGCAGAGGCATTACATAACCTTTCCGGCAGTGAAAATTCGTTCACTGAAAAAATGACTTGTGAAAAAATAACTGCACTTCAAAAGCGGCATCCAGATTGCACAAGCATTGCATCTATGACCAGTCTAATTTCTAATGACCAAGGCGCTATTAGTATGAAAAAAAGTTGTTACAGAGACATTTTAAATGAGTATTACGACTCAGACATAGCAAGTGTTGTTGGCTGTGGCCTTGACCGAGCGGGTGGGTTTTACACTGTCGGAGTTCAGAATGAAGCAATAGCTTTTTATCAGCGAAATCTGGCTGGTATCAATAAGCTCTGTATCGGTGATAGAAGACAAGTTATTGCAGATTTTGTTTCTGGAAAGAAACATACAGACTTCGCCTAGTTTCAACTAAGTCTGCCCCGGAGTTGTTTTCGTTGTAAGCGAAAGCAACTATCCATGTATTGAAGAATATCATTCTAGTTGATATGTTTTAAGAAACGTTCGACTTCCCAATCACTCTCGCAACAAGCGATCACTCCACCTCACAAATATTAATTCGTTGAGAATGTAAGTTTTCTACGGGTCTTTGCTTGTCTGTAACATAGGCAAGCCACATACCGATTTACTCGTTATGAGTGAAAATCACCGGGCTTAGGTGATGCCGAAGTAGTTCGGTTTAGCCCAATCTAACATAGGCTCGAAAGGGCATTCAGAAGGAAACAGATTATGATAACTATCGCCGCAAGCGTTCAAGACTTGGCATTTTTTCACGTAGATCAACGCAGTGAAAAAGACACTGTTTTTATTGCTTCGTCAGAAGGTAAATTAGGGCTGATATTGACTGATCACAGACATATTTCATCAAAAAGCGATGATCACATTTACTGTGAAACAACAGAAGGTGAGTTTTACGAACTTTATGATGAATTTAATAAATAACGAATTAGGAATACTCCCGTAGGGGAGTATTCCTAACTTCCTGTGAGTTTTAGAGGACCATATTAATTAGACATTTTTCTATGTAATCGGAAGCTGCGACTTACAACACCATGCATTTTAAGATAATCAGTACTGGTTAAACGGTAAGGGCTGTAATTTGGATTATCTGACCACAAAACGCGACGAATCTTATCGACTCGCTTACAAACCAATTTATCATTCCAACTCAATACACACACATCATGACGCTCTACTTCTAGATGGCGCTCTAAGAGCAATAAATCATTATTGAACACAAAGGGTAGCATTGAGTCGCCAACGGCTCGACAGAGGATTGTAGAGTGCTCTTGAGTTATCAGCAAATGGTGTAGATCTAGGTCATTTAAGCTTTCGTGCTCCGGTAGTTCTCTTGGCTTTCTAAAGTGATGAATTGAGGTGATAAGAACACCTAGAACTGTTATTGGCTCAAAGAAATCGTCACTATCGATAGTTTGAGTTGAAAGCGTTGAAAACATCGCTACGAATTGTTCATCATACTTTTCAATCAGGACGAGGTCTTGCGGTAACGGTTGTCTCGACGCATCTACTAAAAGCCAATCGTCCTTAGAAATTCCAAAATTAAAATACTCACTTTCGCTAGTGTACAATTTCATTGAAGATTTTGAGTAAACGAACAACTCATTCAAGTTGAGAGTTTTTTGTTGAAAAGCGGCGCACGGGTTTTCGAAACCTGTAATACCGCCACTTGATTTATTCATACTTATCATACTCACATTGTACTGTTGTTATATACAGTGTAGCAATGGTCGAAATGCTAAGTGTTCATTGTTTAGCCTTGTGGTCGGTGGTAACGAACAACTAACAAGCACTGTAGCTGGTGGCTTGCAAGTAAACATTTGAACGGTAGTCTTTATGTAAGTCACTGATATTAAATGTTGAGGGATTTCTAATGAGTGTATTATTCATCAAATGTAAATGTGGTAGAAATGAGAAATTGACTGAGTCTCAAGCAGATAGTTTGGCTTGGCAAGAAGACCACTCTTTAATATGCAGTTGTAAAAATAAACTACCGTATAAAGGGTATGGTGACGTTGGGAATTTCGGCGTTGTATGGCTTCAAGATTAACGGGTAGTGAAACCAAAGTTAACTCATTTGCTCAATAATGTACCCTGTTGGGGTATACATTTGACAACTGTACCCTGCGGGAGTACACTTCTTTCAAATAAAAAAAGTTAACTAATGATAATTTACAAAACGAAAGTATTTCAGAGAAAGTTTAAAAAGTCCGGTTTAAGCGACGCAAACCTTGTAGACGCGTGTAAAGACATGGAAAAAGGTTTAGTGAGTGCCGACTATGGTGGTCACCTTTACAAGCAGCGTATTGCACGGGAAGGGCAAGGTAAATCCGGCGGATACCGCACCATGATCGGCGCGAAACTAGGCGACAAATACTTCTTCCTTTATCTTTTTGATAAAGGCTCAAAAGGCAATATTGACGAGAAAGAAGAAGCGGCGCTTAAAAAACTTGCTGAATTATACCTCAACAAAGCACAAGATTGGTTGGATGAAAGACTAGAAGACGGTCAATTGATTCTAGTTGAGGTTGAACCAGAAGAGAGAGAGTAACAATGAGTGATATTTTGAGTTCAGTGCATGAAACAGTAAGTGATTTACATGGTTCTGGTGCTGTTGATAAAACAACTTTACGTCAGTTCGATTCAATGTGTTTAACACCTTTGCATGAACTAGATGGTGTTGAAGTCCAAGGTATCCGAGAAAGCTTCCAGTTAAGCCAAAGTGTATTTGCTCAATACCTAAATGTGAGTAAGAAACTTGTACAAAAGTGGGAACAAAACGCTAGCCATCCAAAAGGAGCTGCGCTTAAATTACTTTTGTTAGCACAAAAGAACGGCATTGACGCGATAGCTTAGGGTCACCACTAATGAAAAAGCCTCACCGAAGAGTGAGGCTTTTTGCTATGTGTCACTTAATAAATTCAAGGTCTAGTCTTCTATCGATATACCAAAATTTCCTGGTTTGGATTTTGGGTCGATGAAGCAGACGGTAAAACCACCACCTAGTCGTTCATACTTAACAACAAGCCTAAACACATCGTCACATTCTTGTAATTCAAGAAAATACGAACTATCCACAGCAGCTTTTTCCACTAACGCTATGAGCGATTCAGTTAAACGAAATGGAACGCGTTTACTGAATCTACCAACGTTTATTTGTGGAGTAGTTGAATGCTCAAGGACATTGCTGAACTCAATCGTTTTAAAAGCATCGGTAATGCAGAATCGAAAAACTTTATTGCGTCGAGTTAAGCCCGAAGAATCAACATGTTTCATCAAGCCTACTAGTTCTTCCCGGTTGAACTTTTCAAGCAAATGGTATTTACGATTTTTGCCTGAAAAGACCAAAAATACCTGTGCGTATCCCTCTACTGTTACAAGCTCAAACTGAAATTCCGGCACCACTCCCCACTTCAAATAATCGCGGGTAATCGGTACGCCGTGAAATACACGGTGTCCGGCGATTATCGAAAAAGACTGCTTGCTACCGTCAGAATGTTCGCAGTTATTGAAAGTTACGAAACGATTTGAAATATAGCCTACAGAGTCCGAGTGTAAGGCGCTGACCTTCGAAGAAAGTTCGTCCTCGCGAATGGTACGTAAGGTTGGGTTTGAATCGGTATCAAGTGTTAAAGACATTTGTTCTGTCATGGAATTTTCCTTATTTGTAGACCCTTTCGGGTTCAGAGTTAAATTTCCCGCAGCCCCACGATTGGAGTGTCACTTTAGCGGTAGTGACGTTTTGCTAGTAAGCAAAGTTTTAATATAGCGTTTGAAAGATAGGCTTACAAACCTTACTGATTAATATGTGAATTGTTTAAGAGATTCTGCAACCAACTTAATGTTGAGATTAACTGGCGGGAGTAGAAACGTCGATTAGCATAAAGGTATGGGCTAGTAACGGATAATTAGGCATAAACTAATTTAGGAACTAGGAAATTTTAGGAAAACACGAGAATTAAACGTCATGTCTAGTGTATCAGTTGAAGTAAAACCATTTCGATTTTCTGTGTGTGATGGCATTACGAATGCTTCGGTGATCGAAGTGGTAGCGAAAGGCCGTGAGTGCATGGTGTTTATCGATGAATCAGAAGATGGCCACTACGTACAACTTAGCGATTGTTTAAAAGAGGTTTGCAAGCATGTTGACCCGAAAGGAACAAAAGTACTCGCGTATAAAGACACAGATAAACAATGGTACGAGATCATACGTGATGGTCGCGGTGTTCGTTCTAAACGCGTGAGTAAAGCTGGCCCTAACTGTAGTGGTCTAGAAATTCCCTATTTCATTCTTATTGAGGAAGAATTTGTATGAACAAACTCATTTCTATCGTATTCACTGTGTTAACCCTTGCGGGGTGCGACTCTGACAACGAGAAGTCGTTAGCTTTATGCGTAAACGTTGAAAATAGTAAAATTGAAACCGATGGAACCGGCTTCCGCGATGTTGTTTTAGTTAGCAACGGAAACGAAGACACTATTGGTTACATGCGCAACGGGTCACTTGTGGCGCACTCTGAATGTTCAGCTGCACACGTAGACAATTCGATCTCAAAGTATTCATGGTTTGAATTTGGTCAAAAAATCGAAAATGAGGACGGCGTACACAGCATTAAGTATTTTACGAATGCTAGTGGCCAGCTGTCTTCTGAGTCCGAGAAATTAAGTCTAGAAGGGCAATGGCAAGAACAAGTAGTAGAAGCAGATGTTATTACACGACAGCTCTGGAATAGCGAAGCGCTCTTTGATTCAGTGATAACGGTAGATAACTTTGATGGTGATGGCATTAGAGAAGTCGTAATTGAAAATGGGAAGTTGTTTAAAAGAAAACGATTCAATCCAAACTCAAATCAATTCGACTGTTCTTGGAATGACGATGGGACAATTACAACTGACACGGGTTGCTCAAACGAATCGAACATTGACCTTCAAGTGTTCGGGGTCGAGGTGGATAGTGACAAATATCTTGGGGTCTTTGATGCGTCAGTAGTCAACTACGAGCAAGACGAAAGTGAGCTAATTGACGATATTAATCGCTACTGGTGAATACATGAATAAGCGAAAGCGTTATGTCTCCGCGTCAGAGCTAGGATCTGTACATTATTGCGCAAGGTCATTCTATTTTAATAAGAATAACGTTCCGACTACATACATCAACAAACACCAACGTCTTCGGGGTGAGATCGCACATGAACAGCTAAGTGAAGAGGTTAAGGTTCAGCAAAATAAATCAGGTTTGCTACGAAGAATCCTACTTTGGATATTGAGGTTGTTTAAATGAGTGTAGATTCCCTGATCACAATTAGCGGTTCATTATTTGTAGTTTTATTGTTACTGAAATTATTGATGTATGTCGCGAACAAAGCTTATGAATCGTCGCTGCCGGAAACTAAATTCGGGTTTCGAGGGGCGTTGGTGTATACCGACGACCTTCCGACTTCAAAAGTCTTCGTTAACCACAAATACAAGCTTAGTGCGAAGCCTGATTTCGTATTTCGAACCTCTTTGTTTAAATACACTACTGTTGAGTACAAGTCGCGAAACGGCGCAGTAAAGGACTCTGATATTGTCCAAGTAAAAGCGACGATCATAGCTGTTCGTAGTAAGTACAACGTGACGAAAGCTCTTGTGGTTACTGCAACTGAACAAAAGCAAGTAATTGCCAAAAGTTCTGCAGCTTTGTATAGGGATATAAAAGAACTACACAAGCAAGCGAAGTTAGTAAAACACTTCAATAAAATGCCCAAGAAGATTATTAACAGTTACAAATGTGAGCGTTGTGGCTACAGAGAACATTGTTTTAAAAGCTAAAGGATGGATGAATGGAAGGAACGTTAACATCTAGGTCAGATACATATATTGGTCACTATGATAGTGGTCTTTATCACTCACTACGCAGTTCAGTACTAAAAGATATTGTTTTAGATAACGGTATCGAGTGGGGAAATCGAATAGATTCTGCGGGTTTTGAGCGAATTATAGTGGACCTCAAACAAGTAGACCCACATAAAGTAACGGGGTTGAATGAGCAGGAATCGGAAGTTCTTGGTTCACTTATTACGAGCCTGTGTGTAGAGATTGAAGCGATGCTTTATAAATTATCTGATGAAGTAAAGAATGAGGATCTAAGACGCTACTTGGATATTGATTGGTCCTAATGGGCTTATTAGTTTTCATGCTCATAGCATGGTATGGCGTTGAGGTTGAAAATGACCGTTTGTTCATAACATCAATACATCGCATTTGTTCGTAATTTTCCAAAAACTGAATATCAGGGTACATAAATGTCAAAAATTAATGAAGAAAGTAAGTTTAGTTTAGAAGCTGGTGAACTGGTTCATGGTATTGCTAACCGTTTGATTAGTGGTGAAATTAAAATCCAAAATATGTGCGATAAGCGCATTAAAGCACTATTAGAACTTAGCGAAGTTCTACGCCGACAAAGTCCGTCAGATAATGATGCACCGATTCTTCTTGCAGAAGGGTTCAATATTACCCATTTTAGCCGACCGGGTTGGATCAGCTTGGCCACTCACTTGATTGAGCAAAGTGCAGGGAGTGAATTGAGCCACTGTATTGATTCAGTTGTACGTGAAGGCTATGGAAAAACATGACGTTTGAAGTAGCCATTAAAGCCGCGTTAGATATGCTTGACTCAAAGATTCAGGAACTATCTGAAAAGGTTGAGGCGGGTTCATCGACTCACAATGAACGTTCATACTTACGTGATTTGATAAATGAACGTGATTCATTGGAACGTGAATGAAGTGGGTAAGAAATTGTCAAGTTAGGGTATGAAAAGTATTGAGGATAAATCTATGCACGTAGCAAAGCCGAACTTTGCAGTAACTATTCATTTCACTGTTGGTATAAAGAAAAGTGTAGCGATAACACTTGTTGAAGAACGTTGGTTAAACTCAATTGAAGTCTGTGATGTGTTTGAAAATGACTTAATAGATGAAGGTGCAACAGCTGTACTTGAATGTGTTGGCGTTGACCTTGATGTGTGTGGATCATTTATAGTTGAAGTGCTTGGTGTAGCTAAACATGAAGATTCACCCGACTATGAAATTATAAAAATCAAACTAGTAACCAAAGGTGATATTGAAGTCCTGACCGAAAAAAACAAACGTCTATTTGATGCTCTAAATTATGTTTACGAAAGCGGATATTTACGTAATGAAGTAGATCAAAAAGCGCGTTGGGGGTTAGGGCTAGAGGTCGAAAACGAAACGACAATTGCAGCACTGCAGCCAAGAATCTAAATACATCGACGATTGAAGAGAAACTGTTATGTCTTTTAAATTTGATGCAAGTACATTCCTTCAAAATGGTTATGAAACCAGTAAAGGCGAATGGTCAGATTCAGTACTAAACGACCTTGCCAAAATAAAATGCCACTATCCTGAGTTAGAACACTGGGGAGAACTGGCTTTAGGATGTGCTTGGGGTGATTTTTCCCAAGACGTTTATTTAGTCAGTTGGATGCATTGGGGCTTAGACAAGCGCAATGAAGATTTTTTATCCTACTGCTACTGGATACAAGAAAAAGGAAGTTGGAACGAAGGTCTAGATCTAGACCTATTATCCGAAATTTCTATCAAGTGGAAAAAGTGCGATAAATCAATTAAAGAAAGGCTGCTTGAACGACAAGAGCAAGACGAAGCGGCGGCGTTGTTTGAAGGAAGAATAGAACCCGCAGGAAATATAAGCTTTAGTACTGTCCGGGACAGCCGGAAAACTCGCTACTAAATAAAAGGCTATTGAGAACTAAATAGCCTTTTTTATTGGACAAAATCTCTGGAAAGCGGTTTATTTTTACTCTATATTGAATCTAACACATCATATTTCCCAAATTTTGCTCATGTAGCAAAACGTCACTGCCGATTACGTGACCCCTTAATTGTAAGGATTCGGCTCAATTAACCTACCTCGCCAGCTCTGGCAACCAAAACCCGAAAGGGTCTATAAACAAGGAAATATGATTATGTCTAATCAAACTGCTGCTAAAGTAACGCCAATTACACAAGGCAATCGCCATATTGAAGAAGTCGATGGTATGACTCTTGAGTATGTAATTCGTTATGCTCAAATCTGGAAGCTTTTTGGCTTTGCAGAGTCGGAAGCTAAGTCTATTCCGGCGCTTAACCGCAAAGTACCAGTGCGTGTGTATCTTATTCCGGGTACGGATGAAGCATTCGCACACCCACACGTTCCAACGCTAGACCTGATGCATCAATTTGATGTGTTAGAGGTTGCGATCTGCTTAGATTACTTCCTTAAAGGTACCGGCTTTCCGCCGTTTTTTTATGGTCTGCACGGAACAGGTAAAACAAGCTTCTTTGATCAGTTACATGCTCGTCTAGGCTTACCAAAAGTCGAAATTATCTTGGGTGAAGACTCAGAGGTAATTGATTTAGGTGGTCAAATGCTGCCAACAGAAAAAGGCGGTATGAAGTTTCATGAGGGACTTCTAGTTCAAACGATGCGTAACGGCTGGACACTTCAAATTGATGAATATGATCTACTACCAGTTCGACAACAAAAAATGTTGAACGATGTACTAGAGAATAAACGATTCACAATTGAAGTTACTGGTCAAAAAGTTATCGCACATAAGAACTGGCGCGTATGCGTTTGTGGAAACAGCAACAACACCGGAACAGGTTCAAGTATGTTTGTATCTAGTGGTGGTGGTGATGCTTCTGTGAACGAACGATTTTTCTTCTTCGAAAAAACATATTTGCCAAAAGATGCTGAAAAGCGAATTTTAGTGAATGTTGCTAAACCCTACATCGACTCTAACCCGGAGGTTAGAGCCCTAGCAGATGAAGCACAGAAGAAAGAGAAGATTGAGCAACTAACAAAACTGATATGTGGAACTGACGATAAAAATGGTGCACCACTGCCATGTTTGATCGATCAAATGCTACTTGTATGTGAACGCATTCGTAAGGCGCATATTAATAGTCGTAAGACTATGAGTGCTAACGGTGTGTCACTGGATTCAGTTATGTCAACGCGTGCATTGAAGCAATGGTGTATGAAAACGTTGGAGCTTATGAGTTTCTACGTAAATGCAGCACCTAAGCTAAATGAGGATATTTTCAAAACTGCTTTACGATTAACTTTTATTAACGGTATTTCCGAAGATGAAAAGCAATTGGTAGAACAGATTTTTGATGATTCGCTTGGCGGTAAGTAAACAAGATAGCCCTCTAACATATAGTTAGAGGGCACATTGAACCCGAAAGGGTCTATTAGAAGGTAAATTTCATGAGTAATACAGAGAAGAAAAACCCTAATGACGTTCTAGCTGTTGCTGACGCGCTTAAAGCTCAAGGTATGGCTTTGATCAACATCGATATTAATGGTTCTGACTTCAAGCGTTCTTTGTCCTACAAAGACCTTGGATTGAGCAAAGATGTTGAACGTGAGCTAGCTACACTAGGCCGTAAGGCTG
Source organism: Vibrio sp. Evd11 (assembly GCF_900382755.1). NCBI lineage: Bacteria > Pseudomonadati > Pseudomonadota > Gammaproteobacteria > Vibrionales > Vibrionaceae > Vibrio > Vibrio sp. Evd11. The sequence goes on along the minus strand of NZ_OSDX01000007.1, from coordinate 61,373 downwards.
TTTTAGGAAAAGAGTACCCTTTACAACTACGTAAAAACAAAGAACAGGTATACACCTACATGGATAAGATGGGTGTACGCTTTGGCTCTTTTGGTACTTGGGCTGTGCCATTGGACATCTACAATGAAGTTCATGTACAGCTTAAAGCTAAACAAGACGAACGAAATATTATCAAAGATGCATTAGTCCAAAACTATCAGCAAGAGCTTGATAAGTTTGCTGATGCTGCCGAGGCACTTCGTCCCGGTTTTGGTGAAATTGTTCGAAAAAATGCCTTCGACAAAGATCATATCATTGAACAAATATCGATGAATATTTCAGCACAAGAAGACATTATGGGAGGGATTGCTACTGGTGCCGTGCAAGGCTTAGGCCGCATAGCAAGAGAGTATGAACAATCTATCTTGAAAGCCGCAAAAAAGGCGAATACTCGTCCTGTGATAACTCGATTTACAAGAAGCAAGCTACAAGAAATGGAAGAGTACTGCATGAGATTCATGTTCTTAACGAGTGTTCTTAACGACGCGTCTGTTTTGATTAAAAAAACAATCGCTGAGTTACCCGCTACAGTAGTAAAGGGAGAGTCCTATCTAGATGAAACTAGTAAGGTTTTAACTGCCCTTAAATTGCTTCAAACGGCTGATGAATTAGAAGGTGTTGTTTCAGTGCCAGTTAATGATTCAACTGTTGTATTCGATGATTATTTAGATTCTGAGTCTGAGTCTGAATTACAGGGTTCAAACTCATCACCTATCACTAATGCAATCGAAAGTAAGGTTCAGGAAACCGACGCTTACGAAAGCATAAGCGAATCTCCAATTTCTGAGCCCTCCGCTGAACCAGCGAGTGTTCTTGATTTATTGGGCGACGTAGGTGACGACGATGATTATTACTGCAATTAATTAATTCAAACTTAGCCCTCCATCGTGAGGGCTTGTTTGCAAAAACAAAAGAGCATTCAGTGAGTGTTTTTCTGTTTTTGCTATAACAGCAAAAAGTCACTACCGCTCATGTGACACTTCAATTGTGAAGATGCGGGTTACTAAACAGATGAACCCGAAAGGGTCAATTTAAGGAAAATTATAATGGAAATTAATGTAAGCACTTCTGAACTAAACAAATTAACCAACTTCGCGGCTTTATCAGAGCGATCAAAAGCTGATTCTGATAAATACATTGATAAGGTATTTGTAACGGTTCAAAACAACACTTTGACATTAGAGCGTATCGGGTTACACGCGGCTAAAAAGAGTAAAGCACTTGCTGTTGATGGTGATGGTAAGGACTTCTCTTTTCAGGTTGATTACAGCGCGTTTAAAGCCGTAATTGGTAAGGTTGCTACGCGGTTTGACCAAGTTAATATCGTTCTGAAAGGTGATGAACTCAAGATAAATGCAGGTCGAATAAAAACTCAGCTTAGTGTTACCGAGCTAAGTAAGCCAGTGATTGAAGATGACTCTACAGCTCAAGACGAAATTTGTGTCCAGACTGCAGATTTCTTGAGTCTAATTGGCCAAGTTCGAGCGTCTAGCGCGAAAGGCGATGTCCGTTATTACTTGAACGGTATTTGCTTTCAAACTGACAACCTAGCAAACAACTTACTCCACGCTATTGCAACTGATGGCCATAGAATGGCTAAAGGTGAATGTGAATTTCTAGCTCATGAATATGAGAAAGAAAGAAGCGTAATAGTGTCCAATGAATGTGTCTCTTATTTAGACAATATTTTGAAAGATACTTCGGATAAACAAGTTGTTCTTCATTTAACTTCGTCATTCATGAGCATAACGCTTGATGATGGTACAAGTATAAGAATGAAGATTATTGATGGTCGTTTTCCTGATTGGAAACGTGTTGTTCCTTGTACCCACACTGGCATAGTTAATTTGGACAGAGCTAACTTTACTGAGAGCATCCGTTCAGCGATAACTTTAGCCAACCCTAAATTCAAAGGGGGAAGATTTAACTTCAAGCCAAGTGGTTGCGATTTGTATTCGACATCGCAGATTGGTAGTTACGAAGAAGTAATCGAGGTGCAAGGGTATGAAGGTGATGATTGTGAAATTGGCTTCAACTTAGAGTACGTTTTAAGCGCACTCAATGTTATAGAAGACGATTCAATTGTCATTCGTTTAAATGGCTCAAATGGGTCTGCCGTGATTCACGGTGATAACAGTGATAATACATCAACTTTCCACGTTGTAATGCCCACTCGCTTATAAGAAGGTGAATCGAAATGATTAAACCCACATATGCTATAGCAGCTCATGTGTCAGCTCGTTCCCGTCATTCACGCGATTGGATACAGCTTACAATACTTATCCCGAAGACTGACTTAACTCTAGAATATTGGGGGCAAGGAATTGCTCGAAACCATGTCACTAGTGAATTAAATAAGTTGGGGTTAAATAGCCTACCAGATATTCATAATTGGGTGACCGATGAGTATGAATTTCTAAAAGGTGATAAAAACAGTATTCATCTCTACCGAGATTAAGAAGGAAATTATGTTTACTCATAAGAGGTTCTATGTATCGAAAACCACTGCAAAAGTGATTTACGGAAAACTTAGAAGTCGTAATAAGTAACACACCCTAAGAGCCCAAGACGATTAATCGTCTTGGGCTCTTCATATTTGCAAGATACGATAAAAACGAATGACTTTTAACAACTAAAAGTAGGGGGATTTGTGTTTACTCTATACACATTAATCTGCAAACGATTCTATTTCATTGGGTATGAACAGCTTTTTCTATCAAGAAAATTTAGGAAAACCATTGCCAAAAGCGAAATGCACCGAGCATGGCTAGCGGGAAATCAAGGATGTATAGGTGTCGAAGAGGGAGTTCTTTATAGAGAATGGTTTACTAATCGAAAGCATCATAGAAATGCCAATTTCAAAGAGCTATGGCGCTGTATAAGTTGATAGCGAGGCCACACTGAAACGGTGGCACAAAAAAATCACCTTAAAAATGAATGCGAGACTATATCGACTCAAGCAAAGAAGATCGAAGTTGCTGATTATCTCAATTTCGAAATCCGCATTTTTGGCGTAAGTTGAAAGCGGGGATATGTAAATGGCGCGTACCAGTGATATAAGGAAAGGACACACTGGACCCAAATGATGAAGAATTTGTACAAAGCATTATTAGTAAGCGCGGCGGTTTTTGCGGCTTCAAATGCTAATGCTGTTGTCACATCAGCAAATGATAAAGCTCAACTAAACTTGTTTTTTGGCGCCTCAAAGATCAGTCAAAATGCTTCTTATATTCCACCTCTTCCAAACTTGTCACTTATGAGTGCTAAAGTTGTTGCTCCAACGACCTGTAATGGTTCGGTTTCATTTGCCATGAGCAATGCGTTTACTGACGGGACAATTCAAAAAATCTACGATAATTTCGATGCCATTTTGAAGCAGTTGGCTAGTAAAGAAGGACTGATTTACCTGTCTTCCTTATATGTTTCAAAATCTAACCCTGCGTTGTATCAACTTATAACTGAAGGTATTGATCTTTCGATAACGGACCTACTAAGTAGTATTGGCTCTTGTGAAGCAATGGCAAACTCCATTATTGAAAACGTTGCTGACGATACAGTGATTGAAATGCAACGTAGCACGGCTCTAAACCAAATAATTGAACAGAATGCCCAAAAAGCCATTGATAAAGATTGGAATAATATCAGTGTTGATGATGTATTTAAAAAAGGTGCAGATTTAGCTTCCCAAAAAGGATTCACGATTTTTGGTCAAACTAAGGGTGGCGATGGGCAACCTGCACTAGACATAGTGAAGGATACTTTTTCAATTGGTTGGTGTATTTATCGCGGCTATACGAAAGACCAATGTAGAGACTCAAGAGCCCGTAATCCCAATTTACTTCAAGACAAAGATAAAAGCACATCACAGATTATTGTCGATGTAACAAGCTTGAACTATGCGGGGGCGCGCTTAGTTGGAAACTCATACGTTAGTATCTGTAAAGGGTGTTCCACTATTAAGGTTGCCTCTAAGAACGTTACCGATTATATGATGGACGTTCAAAGCGAATATGAAAATCGAATCAGAGACTTAACTAGAAAGCACATCAACACGATCACGGTGGCCGAGTTCAAAAGGGTGAGTGTTACAAACTCAATAGAGGCTGATGCGAATTACTTTAGAAACTTGGCTGTTTTGGATAATGACCCGCAAATTCACGCACAGTACATATCGGGTTGGGCCTTTGATATAGCCTATTTCGAAACTATCAATGTTTTAAAAATGCTTGAATTTTCAATTAAAGGAGCCAAGAGCACAGACGATATTGATAAGGCAGGTTTGACTAAAGAATTTGACCGAATGTTAGATCAAGTGGAGTCACGCCGTCGTGAACTGCGTGAGTTCAGTATTGCTAATAACTACACTCCAAGAATGTATGTAAGAGCCCTACTTAGAGTTTCCGAAAGAGTATCTAAAGGTGACTCTCCGCTAGGTAAGTCGGGACTAGGTCTATGATTGCCGTTCAAGATGATTTCGGTGAGATTATCATTCCCTATAGCATCAATTTAGGTGGTGTACTTTTCGACATTTTCAATGAGCTAGGAATCGTTTTTTTACCATTCCTAGCGTTATATATAATGATCTTTTTCGAAGCTAGGTCACAAGGGGCTGATGAAGGAAGCCCCGGCCCACTAATGATCATGAACATTGAAACTAGGTTTTGGTCTGCTGCGGTTGTAATGATTCTGTGCACAATCCCTTGGAGTGGAACACAGACAGTTTCAAATATCACTTACGTCTGTGGGTATGCTCAAACTAACACTGCAATGGGTGACCTTTATAAGTCTCGCGCCAGGTTAAATGATACTAAAACCTTACAGTCAATTTCTGATGTAGAAATGCCGCTACTTCTTGGTTTGTTCAATAATATTTCCGTCGGTAGCGCCGAAGCACATTCTAGTCAGCTTGAATGTAATAAATCACAGTCAGTAATTGAGTCGGAATTTAATAAAGATTTTATCCCTCTCAACGATGAACCGCTGATCGCAAACATAAAAGACTTCGCAAATCAGTGCTACCAACCGGCTTTGGAGCGAATTGCGGAGGTTACCGTTAAAGGCAACTCCACCATAACTTATCCGTATGATGAAGAGGCAAATACATTCTTCGGATATAACTCTAGAAAAGCATATTCGAGTCTACATACCGGGGCGCGCCCAATCCCTTCTACTTTGTTCATGGAGATTAAAGAGAGTGAATATGTACCTGCAATCGATGGTAGTTATTACCCGGCCAATTTCTCAACACTAGGTTCTTCTCATTATTTGAATAAGTATTCAACAAATAAATTGAATATTCCGTGTGAAGAAGCGGCTACAGACATTAAACAACTTATCGAAGTAAAGCTTAGAAGCATAATGCCTGAGAGATTGGAGCTTGAATATCAAGCATCAAGCATATTGCCGAAAGATAGGAATGGGTTACAGCATTACACCCAAGAAAGTGAGGTGTTGAACAAGTTCATACAGCAAGCTTTTGTTGATAGCTATACAGGGAAAAGAACCATTTACCAAGCTACGCCAGCAATGGCAGAAGAAGAGAATAAGAACTTTCTCACGAAATCGTTCGAATACTTTTGGGAGCGAGTTACAGGCGCGACAGAAGACCCTACGAGTCTTGGTACAGATATGGTGGCCTCTATTGGACTTGCAATGGAGAATCCGTTTAAAGCTGCAGAACGTGTGAATTTGTATGGCTCGTTGCCCCTCTACTTAACAGTGATCGCGGGGGTGGTTTTCATAGCATCACCGATCATTATCGTAGTTTCCGGGTACAAGTGGGAAGTGGTCTTTAATATAGGATTCATATTGTTCTATATAGCAATGTGTCACTTTTGGCTGAATGTTTCCTATATGGCAACGAATATTATTTGGCTCTTATCTGATTCCTTTTACGGCGGTGCCGAAATTCTAAAAAACTCATTTTTGACCCTGCACTATGTCGGTTACTACACACCTTTCATTGTTTTATTAGCTTGGACAGTGGGTTGTACCATGGCAGGAATGAAACTAGCACCTTTCCTATCGGGAATCTTTGCGGGGGCGGCGATTGCGGCTGCTAAAGCGGGTAAGAATGCATCCAACCAAGTATCAGCCCCTAGATCTGGTCAGGGCGGCGATAAGAGACAGTTCTAAGGAATGGACTAATGAATATAGTAACGAGCGACGCGAGTGGTTTATTTTTACTACCGCTAGGGACGACAATAAACCTAACCAGTTGGGACGTATTTAATGAGCTTGGTTTGGTCTTTGTTCCGTTCCTTATACTCTTCATTGCTAGTTGGGCGAAGGCACGGACGCAGGGCGCAGATGAGGGCTCGGCAGGGGTTCTTGTTGTTAAGTACATCGAAAAAGGTTTTTACGGTTATATGGCCATTATCATTTTGTTTCTTACACCGATTGGACAGCCTATTGAAGTTCAATATAGGCAATATTCTTGTCTTGATAACCCTTCAATCTCAAGTAATGCGATGAAAGATATTAATGCGGCCTCAGAAAGTGCACTTCGAGCATTAGGCATAAACAGCGATTCAGTACCTCTTGGTGTCGGTGTGATACATAACGTTTTTGCGGGAGTTAACGGAGCCGCTATATCGCAAATGTCATGTTCAAAGGGCTCTTCAAAAGCAGAAGTCGGAAAAATTGTAGGTAACTCTATTCCTAAGTCAGAGAGCGTGTTTTTATCGACCAAAAATTTTAACGATATGTGCTATTCCGTTGCCAAAAATAATGTACGTCGTGATATGTCTGAGCAAAAAGTATTCAAAGATGATACTGGTGATAAGCGAGGTTGGTCATTTTACCCGTCTAATTGGGGTTCGAAGCTCATGCGAAATGTGTATGACAATTCGCATATTTTAGGGGCATCAAGCGTTAGTGGGATCTTAACCATGGATGTACCCGAAATTTGGTTTGATTCATCGAAAAGAGGTACTAATCAAAGATGTTCCATATTAGCTAAAGATTTATACGACAAAATTGAAGCGGATATGGTGGCAGAGCCCAACTATAAAAAAATTGAAGGCCAAGTACTCGCTTATACGAAAATGTTTAACCCTAAGTCAAACGCTGCAGAAGTGAAGCATGATTTGGTGAATATCATTTTTGATAATGCAGTGAATGGCGACGCTTCTAAACAATTGATGTGGAAAGATGCACAAGTGCAACAAAGCTCGTTTGCTTCATTTGGCGCTGCGACTCCAACAATGAATGGTGAACAACTTCAAAAGCAAATGGAACAGTTTAGAGAGAAAGATCTAAATGTAATGCAAAGCTTTTCTAATGTTGTTGTGAGTATTGGTTCCGTATTTGCAAACATAGAAGAGTCAGCGAAAGGTTTAGCTGTTGCGATGATGCTCCCTGCAATGATCGTAATTTTGAAGCTAGTTTTGCTTGGTTCATTGCCATCACTGTTAGTGATCTCTGGTTTTAGCTACAAGTTTTTGTATAACTGGATTTTGCTTTATTTTGCTATTTCGTTGGTGCCATTTTGGTTAGCTCTGTCACTTCAACTGGAAACATTGCTTCTTTCAATGGCTGACTATTCGGAGTCTATCGATGTTCATATTGACAACATCATGGAACAGAATGGAGTCAACATATACTTGGTTTCATCAACGGCGGCGACGTTTATATACCTTATCCCTACGGTATGGGTGATGCTAGTTCAGATCATTGGTAACATTTCTGGTAGCGCATTTATGAACATGGTCGCGGGTGCAGCTGTTGTTGGTCAATCTGGCGCACAAGCAACTACACAAGGCATGTTCAACACTGGTAAAGACTTGAGCCGTTATGCCCGAGGTAAAATGGGAAACAATAGCAAAGGTTCAAATGACGCTGGCAGTGGCGGTAATGCTGGTGGTTTGAACGCTAAACTTCCAAATCGACCGGGATAACGACTGTAAACTTGCGCGTCAAATAACCTCTGTTCTAATTAAGTCTAAGACAAGAACAGAGGTTTTTTTATGTCAGCAACAAATTCAAATCATCAAAACCGCGACCGCGTGAGTGTGCCTTTAAACCATAGCCAGGCACTACATAATCAACCTTATTCTTATGAACCTCAGGACTTGCCCACTCAGAGCTCTAACAACCATCAGATGTCTAAAGCCGACCGTGCTTCTGTGCAATTGAAGTTTATAACGAACGCAGCTTTACAAGTGGAATTAACGTCAAACAAAGATGGGATACCAACAATCGATTTTGAGCAAACAAAAATCAAAAAAGTTGGCGGCGTAAGGCAAGGTGATTGGGGTGAGAAAATCCACTTCCAAATTAACCCAAACACTGAACTGAAACAGTTAATCGATTTTGTTACGAATCGAATCCATGAAAAGACTCTCACATTTAAGTACCACGGCAAGATGAACAATAAATCGCTAAATCTTATAAAGAATGACGATGGTAGCTTAATGTTCAATCTGTCCGAGGGTAATAAGCACTATTCTGGTGTGGTTCAACCTACTGGTATTACGCAAATTCTTACTTTGATGTTCAAGGCATACAGTGACCGTTTTAGAATTTCGATTGTAGATGCTATCTCAATCTTGAACAAATCACCTTGCTCCGAACTACCCAAATTATAAACCCCAACAATAGCGGTTACTTCGACTAAATACCGCTCAACTGCGAGAACAAAACTATGGAACTATCAGCGAAAGTAAATTTGGACGAACAAGCTTCAATAGCTCTTGAGGCGGTATGTGGCTCATCGTCATCAGAAACTAAATTAGTACACAATTCGGGTCGATGTAGTGTCATAAATACTAACGGCGAATTGGTCATGAATGGTGACCTGAAAGCACTGACTGTAAAAATTGACTATGAACCCAAGAACGGAGATCTGACGATAGCTGACCTTCATGATGGGCTCAGAATCTTCAATGGCATGTATAACGTCAATGTTAGTGTTTTACACTAGAGAGAGGGGTAGGGGGGGAGAGATCTTCCCTATTGTTATATGGTAGACATTCCAATTCAAGTAAGAGAGCTAGCGCGAGAAACTGAGTCTTCAATAAAAGCATGGTTAATCTTTTTAGAAGTAACTCAGGATGAACTAGCTATTAGGTTGAATGTGAGTCAACCTGCAGTTTCACAATATTGCAGAAGGAATACACATAGAAGGGCTACGCTCGAAAGCATAGCTTCGGCATTGGATCTATTGCCGGAACAGTTAGATTTCGACCCGACAACAATATCTTTGATGGTGTTTAAATAACCTTGACTAACACACTAAAGAGTCACAACAACAATAATTAAAAAGCCGGTATCGTCTTCGACCACGATCCCGGCTTTTTTGTACTGCGAGTACTTCTGTATACTGCCTAATAAATGAGCAAGCATCAAATCAAAATATTGTAAAGTTTAAAATTCTTTTTATGGGGAGTAACTGACGTAAACAATCAGCAATTTGTTTTGCGTAATAACAATTTGATAGCTGTGATAGCAAATTGCAACCTGTACGTGCAAAAAGGTGTTGCTTAATTGGATTCTGCCTATACACTATATCTAAGTTACTGATTAGGGGTACGGCATGAACGAACAAGTAAAATCTTCTATAAATGAATATGGACTAATCCATAGGAGTGTTGCGCCATTGAAAGCAACAACCGTTATTTTGAATAACCTTGATTTAATGGATAAGCGTTCATACAACAACACTTCATTTACAACGCATCCGGGCGTGACGGCCTCAATCGTTAAGCGCGTGATTGAAAAGATTGAAAATGAACAGAATTTTACCTTTCCCAAGAAAGGCAATAATGCAAAAGATCTGAATTTCGAACAGGCAACTGAGATTTCAGAAGCTCTTGGTGTTCCTTCAATTAGAGAAAAACGATTAGCGTTGGAAGCCGATGGCAAGAAAACTAAACCAGTAATTCTTCTAGTGCACGATGCTAAAGGCGGGATTGGAAAAACAGCTCTTGCAGCTGGACTCGGAGTGGAGGGTGGCCATGATATATTGAATCGACCACGTACACTTGTAATTGATGGTGACCCTCAAGGTTCACACCGCCATCTATTTGCACCAAACCTCGAATCTAAATCTGGTCCACAACAGCTAATCAATGCTAGTAAAGACCAAGAACGATCTGAAATTCTAAAACCAGAACATCAAGCGAAGCTACGTAACTACATGTATTCGTCAAACATGATAATGGATACCTACATTGAAAACTTGAAGCTTATGCCATCAAATGAGCTTGAAAAGTTTCTCAATGTTGATTTGTCATTGGCTCAAAGTAAGAGGGGTAATGAAGCTTTTGCACTTTACAGTGACGTTATTCTTCGTCCTCTTTATGACGACTTCGATTTGATCATCATTGACGCTAACCCGGCAGTAGACACAACTCTGTATTCACTTTTCTATGCCGCTGACCACCACATCATTCCGGTAACGGGTCTACAACAAGACGTAAACGCGTTTGTTGAATATTTGGAAGTGGCGCAAATGATTCTGGAAAAGTTACAACCAGAAGATGCGACAGGTATGAAATCGGTACGAACGGTAGTAACGAAGCATTCAAAATCTAATAAAGATGCTGAACAGCGAGGCGAAGCCATTAACGGTAGCCACGGTTCGCTAGGTACAATGATGCTTGAATCTAAGAAATTGTACGAAGAGGCCAACGCTAATAACGTTCCGGTACAATTGTTTGCCTCTTCTTCACGTTCCGTTAAAACCGTTCGTGATAACTTGAAAACTATCTATCAGAGTGCAACTTTGTTGCCATTCCAAGACTACAACTTAATTGACGAGGCTTTCAATGGGTAATGGTATTACAGACAATTCGTTATCATTAGATGATTTGATTACTGGTGCAAGTGACGATAATTCTAAGCAAGTGTCTGACGAGCTTGCTGTAGCCGGTTTTGTAAAAGATCAAAATGCATCTATTCAAAATATTCTCAAATCGTTATCTAAAAAGAGCTTCGATGAAAAGTCCCATGAACATGCACTGAAAGTCATTGGTCAGCAACTTGGTATTAAATTAGATGTTGAATTGAAACCTCACTTTTTCATTGTTAATGGCCGAGAAATCGTATGTGACCTAGTTCGCTTTGAAGGTAAAGAGCAAATTACGGCTGAAACTGAGCCTTTTGAATTTAACGGTCGAGATCAGGATCACCAAACCAAAGAAGAACTTGGTGACATTCTTCCAACGATGGTTTTGAACCGTCAAAACACCTTTCCTGCCATTTCAGGATTTATCGAAGGAAGTACAAAAGCACAGGTTTTTGATGGTACGCGCCGTCGTGATGGCTGTATTTTAGAAGATCTGACTTTTGTTACTTACATTGCCCGTGAAATCATTACGAAAGAAGAAGCTACTCAGATAGCTGATATTTCTCGTTTACGTAAAGAGTTGTCATATTGGGAAAGAGGTAAGCATATCAAGAGTGTTCTCGCCCGAAATGAAGCTAGTGAAGAGCCGATAGACCTATCAAGTAACGAGAAAATTGGTCAATACTTTAATGACTCAAAATCGACCATCCAAAGGTGTATTAAGGCCGTAGAACTACCTAATGAAGTAATGGATCTGATTCCGAATAGCCGAAAACTCACTGGTGGTCAGTATAAGGAAGTAGTTGCTATCGTAACTAAAGCCAATGCCAAAGAGTCGCTAGATCTTTTTGTTCATAAATGTAAGCGCCTAATTAGCGGTGACGACGGGGTGGTATCCGAGGCAATTGACCCTATTGATATGGACTTCACGGGGCAATCATTATTGCATCTTAATGATAATTCAGGGTTATTGCATTATGACCTTTCTAAGCTGCCATTGGAGGAACGTCAGACCTTAATCATCAAGTTACTTGGTGAAGTTAAATTCGAAATGTTTGATAAGGTGAAAAAACGCAGTAGTGCGCCAAGGAAAATTGCCAAGAACGCTACTATTGAACGGAAGGGTACGACTTCGAAGAGTGAGTTAGTACTTAAAATTGGTGGGCTGTACGCTAAAGGGGTTCCTGAATCAAAAGTGAAAGAAGTTGAAGATCGATTAACAGACTTGCTCAAAGAATTGCTTTAGTTAATTAGATGTGAACAGTCGCTCTATCTACGCATACAAACGCAAAGCCCGACACTTACAAGGTTGGGCTTTGTCGCGTTTGCTGCCCATAAATATTACCAATTTCGTTTTCCCCTCTTTTTCTCATAAGCTTAAATATCTTGCTTAAAAATTGGCTTTGTGTATATTTGCACTTATGCAAAAATGCATTTTCACACAATTACTATTTTGGAGAGTTATATGCTGACAAAAAAAGGAACGCAAATTCTCGATGAGCTGGCATCAGAACAAAAAGCTGATTTAGAAGATCGCAAAAATCAATTCATCTTGTCTGACCTTTCAAATGCAGTAAAAGGTCTTGTAGGGTTAATCCCTCAGTTTGTGAGCGGGTTTTGTCTTTGCTTTGTGGCTCTTTTAGGTTTGTTATTGATGGTGTTAGATGCGCCAACATTGCAAGCGATGATAGATGCCCCTGTTAATGAGGTGGTAGCTGCAAAAAATGACTTCCTTTCTTTCTTTGCGGTCTCCTTTCTCGTGATGTTTATGCTCTACGCTGTTGCTCGTAAGTTAGATTTACATAAGAGTTCCGAAGTTGATTATCAAAGACAAGTAAACGCTTATCACAAAGAGAGCACTCGCCAAATTGAACTCATTGAAGAAGTTCTTCATCGTCACGACCTGATCAACAAAAAGGAGCTGTAACCATGAGCAATGCAATCGAACTGATCAATGTATCGAGCTTAACTGAACTTACGCAAGACAAAGCTAAATCGTTAACGGCAGTAGCTAAACCTTTTAATGGGGATTTACTACAAGGTCACTTGTTGCATGTATCAGATGATCAGACTCAATGGGTAGTTTCGACTTACCTGAGCGACAAACCCAAGCTGTATAAACGCTCTGACGCACTACTTAAAGAAGCAAAGAAATTGGGGTTATCACAAGTGACCTTTGAACTCTAACGCCCTTCCTCTCTAGCGCACCGCCTTGGTGCGCTGGTTTTCCCCCAAAGCCAGTAATTCCAATCCTTAGATCACTGATTTCTAAACTTGTCACTGTTAGCGTGTGTGCTTATTCATGTAAAACAGGAAAATGCACACATGGCACTACCAACGCTCATCGAGGACAAAGACAAAACTTGGATCTTTAAAGTCATTACACAGACACCAGAGCCAGAGCTTAATGCGTGTCTAATGGGATTTTTCTTGGGTAGTGGAATGACAACACTAGAGGTATGTCGCATCCAAGTTCGAGACATTGTTAAGAAGAACGGACACCTAACAAAATGCTTTGCCATTAAAGGCGATGTGAATCGAGATTTTTATCTGTCCAACATTAAGCTACAGAATCTTATCAAGAACTACATTGAGCAACGGCTAAAAGATGGTGATCACCCCGATCAATACAATGCTTTTGATGCTGATGAACCATTCTTTAAGCGTAGGAATGGCGACCATTTTAAAATCAAGCATAGAACCACAGAGAAAGGTAATACGACTTACCACTGTAATGCTTTAAATAATCACATCAAACGATTGTTGGCTGATTCTGGTATTGATCAGCCTAGTATTCTAAGCGGTAGACGCACGTTTGCTGTAAGGCTTAAACGTCATGGAGTAGACGTTCCGACTATCCATTTGATGCTTGGAAATAAGAGCCTTGAAACCACGTTAAGACTTATAGAGACAGATACTGTGAGTATGCTAGCAATTGCAGATATGGCTTTTTAAAATATGCTAGTCATATATGACGGGTGTATGTAGTGTGCTTTTATTAGCTACAAACAAGTGAGCCACCCTCGAAAGGGTGGCTCTTAAACTCGCTACCTGTTGTCAATACTGTTTCCAGCGGAAGAGGACAGGGCTATCACAACAAGAGGATTAACCTCAGTTGTTTCTAATAATACACAACCTTGATACAGAGGGCAAATAATTTGGATTTGGAAGAGATCAAGCAAGGACTTTCTACAGAAAAACTAGAGACCTATCGTCAGGTTCTCGACTGTAAATCTGATAGTGAGTTGATAGCCGTTTATATGGCGATGCAAAGTATAATGTCTCAGTTTTTCTCAGTAGTTCAGCTACTTGAAGTGACGTTGAGAAATTCAATCCATAAATCAGCAACAGAATGCTTTGAAGATGATGAATGGTATAAGCGAATTCCTCTAAGTCAAGAGTCTCGAAAACAAGTCGATTTTGCAGAACAGCAGTGTTTAAAGGATGTAGGCGTTCGATATACCAGTAACGATCTTGTTTCTCGATTACCGTTTGGATTTTGGGTTCACATGTTACACCGAGACTACAACAACCCTCGCAACAGAGATCATAACCTATGGCAAACACAGTTGGATAAGTGTTTCCCGAACGCTAGAGAGAAGAGAGTTAAACTCAATACATTATTTCAGAAAATGGGAGCATTAAATAAGTTCAGGAATCGTTTATTCCATCATGAGCCAGCATGGAAAGGTAGATCCACTCGAAACCGAGTTGATGCTATTGAGTTTCTTCTAAAAATGTTCAATGAGCACACGGACGCTATTTACTTACTATCCACTTCTAAACGAGAGCTTATTACAGTGTTAGGGTTTGAAGAAAAATTCAATCAAGAGTGTAATATCAAAAACTTAGAACGTTTTGAGTCGTTGTTAGCTCCTGAGAGTCGAAATACTGGCGATTAGTGAACTAGACATATTTGACAGGTAATTAAATTGGAATATACTAGACATATATGACAGGTAGAAATATTACAGAGTTTCAGCTTATAGCAAACGCTAAAGGTTGGAAGTTTGAAGAAATCGCAAAACGTTGGGGTAAGTCCGAACGCCAGTTATCACGGATAGCAAAGGCGGGTGAACAGCGTGACTTAGACGCTGTGAATGGCCTACCAAACAAAGACAACGAACAAAAGGGATAATATGGCTCTAGGCGACACAAGAAGGCGCATGCGTATTATGAGCCTCACCACTGCTGCAAGCATGATTAATGATTACTTTAGTGGTGGTGCTGATAATGAAGAAATCGGTTTGACCGAGGAAGAAGCTGAAATCATGGAACAAGAAAACAAGAAAGTGGCAGCTAAATTATATGCAATGGCAGAGAAGTTAGATAAACAGGGGGAATAAGGCCGTGGTGCGAACTCATACCAAATTTAATAAGCCAGTGAACAGAGTAGGCGCTCTTCTAACGCTAGATGAACTCTTAGTAATTTGGAACGATGCAAAAGAGTGTATTGATAGCTTAGAACTTGGTTTGAATGTTTCGGTTTATGTCGAAAGCTGCTCAGTTTGGATTTCTGCAAAAGACGATTTGACAAAGATCGTGATCAGTCAGCATCACATGCACCCGCAAGCCTTAGTTCATAGAGAGTTAGGTAAGAGTAGCAAAATCAAGACACCTACAGCCAAGCGATTAACCGCATTGGTTAAAGAATACTTTTAAGAAGGGAAAAACGATGCCAGAAAATAACAATAACCAATCAGGTGATTTTGAATGTCCTGAATGCGGAAATACATTTCCAAACCATGAAAAAACGGATGTAGGGTCTGGTCATTATGTTTGCGGCTTTTGTGCCGATGGTGAGTAAGGGGAGTTTGCATCGTGCCTAAAGTAAAAAGCATCAACATAAAGCATGAAAGTAAGTCGGGTGAGGCTATTGAGTTCAAATCTGACATTACGGTAGATGGTGATGGTGTATTTGCTGTCACATTCCCTGAAGAGTACGAACTTGATATCAGCGCGAACAAGCTTAAGGGTTGTAAAATAACTCAACCACGAAAGCACATGCGCGTTGAAAGCACTTCGATGGATGATGCAATCAGGAGTATTGATGAGGGCATCAAGTCTCTTTTGTCTACAGAAGTGAGGTACGAACCTGTGATTTGGTATAGATACGAAAATAATTGTTTCTACGCTATCGAAACCAAATCCGGTCAAATATTCCCTAACGCTTTAACTGCGGAAACGAAGACCGAAGAAGATTACGACAGGGATGGCTCAATTGAACACTCGAACGCAGTCCGTAGACAGCAGCAGTTCAAGGGCAATATTGGCAAAAAGCAGCCGTTCGCAGTCATCATACAGGCTCAGGCCATGCTGAAAGTTACATACTCTTCAAAATCGGGAGAGCGTGTAGAGTACCGACGTATGGATCAGTATATAGATGGCACTCGAACACAAGACAACCATTGGGGCGATGATGCGTGGACTTATTTATCTATTAATGATGAGTACGGACAATTACTAAACAGTTTTAACCATACAGACCTTACCAAACATGACACTGAAATGCCTTACACACCGTCAGCGGCAAGGTTCTTTTATGAAGCAATGCTCTCTATGTGCGCTTTAGCCCAGAAATTCGAGCAATTCTTTAGTGATGAAAGCAATGTAATGAAGGCTATAGAGAGCAATGCACAACTGTTAGCGCCAACATTACCAACTAATTAAAATTAAGGGAAAAAAAGACATCATGTTTTTTGAGTTCTTTGATTGGAAAATTAAAGCAGGAATAATTATTACCGTTGCTCTTATGTTGGGTAGCGTAATCAGCTTCATTGTTGCGTGGACAGCACCAGTGCCAACCGATGCATTATCAGCCGTAACCAAATATCTAAATTATCGTTGGTTTGCTTTCTTTGCTGTCAGCACATTGTCTATTGGTGCGGCAACAATGAAGTATCACGATAGAACACTAAGACGTTGCTAAGGGGAAGTTGATGCAACTAAATTCTATGGAATGGTTAGAGGTTGAGTTTGAATTACAACTTGAACCTGAAACTGATTTAGAAGATTTGAAAAATGCCGTAGCAGAAACAGTTGTAGATAACGAGTCTGACTTTTTTCCTATCATTGGTGCTATCTGTTCACAGTTAAATGATCGGGCTAATTATGCCACTGATAGTTTTAATGTTGTTCAGGTTGATTTTGATGAACCATTTCATCTAGAAGAAGGTCGCCCTGTTGGAACTGGTTCCCTTCAAGCTAGTTTTGAATGGACGGCATACTATGGTTGTGATGATTTGGACTTACACGATGAAGCACAAGAAGTTTGGGAGTTTAACTTTAACGGGCAGACTCTGAATTTTAGGATTCAACTTCCAGAAGATAGATTGGACGAATTTTAGAGGGAAATCATGTCAGATAAAACCATGTTAGATAGTTTAGAACTCGTTACGGAAAATGGTGTTGTAAGTCAGCTCCAAACTGTGGATGAGTTGGGAAATATACATAATTTCTATGTAAACATTCCTTGGGATGAAGTGAGAGAAAAAACCCTTCAAAGTAAGTCTATCGGTGATCAGGCTCAAAAGATTATCAATGAAACACTTTTGGAACATTCTGGCAAAATCAATGACGAAATAGCTGAACAAGTAAGCCGTCTAACCCCTGATAATCTGGACGGCTATCAATCCGTGGTCGTTAAAGTATTGCAGTTCTACTTTGACAACCAAGAAGCTATAAGCTTTATCATTGATGCGATTAAACTAATTTTTTCTAAGTAGAGGGAAAATTGTGAAAAAAATTAGTATCAGTGAATTAGAAAAATCATGTCTTGTAGCGGCTGTCCAAGGATATGCAGCGAGTGGGATGCAGCCAAAAGAAGCGAGTAAACAAGCGGTGGAGTTAGTTCGCTGTCTCAATAAAGAGCTGAGTCAAAATGGTGAAGATACAGTTATTAATTCGCTGAACAAAATTCAACAATTAGAGCAAAAAATAGGACGCAAGCTAGAGAAAGATGAGCGTTATCAAGTAAATACAGCTCTAGATAACGATATGTCTATCAATGAGCTACTGGCTAAAAATCCTAAACTATTAGATAAATAATTAATGAAAGGCTGGTGGCAGTTCAGCTTGTATTAGGTAATGTTAGTTAATTCACTATCAACGCCAATTAGAGGAAAAGGTCATGAAAAAGGTAGCTTTCTTAAATTACATCACTTTATCTATTCGAGGTGTCAAACCTATCATTGTTAGTGCAAGCAATCGGCTTAGTAAGTCAAATGCCCGTGGATTAAGCCCGTTTATTGCTGCTTATGTTGATGCTGGAATGGCAGAGGTATTGAACTAGAGGAAGTTTGTCAATGGATGCACAAGATCGAATGAATGAAATGGCAAACATCGTTGATTTACAAACCTTAATTCGGGTATGTATTTTGCGGCCTACTAATTACAGCAATTTTTAGTTAGGTGGTGAACAATGAAAACAGCTCTCATATTACTCATGTTAGGGGTTGGGTTGGCATGGTCGCTTTTACCTGCTCAAGATATGACTAGTTTTGTTTCGTCATCAGAGCGGCTAGAGAAAGTATTTATAGACAAGAACGTAAGCAGTCCAAACAATATGCAAGCGTTGTTAATTAAGCTGTGTGCGTCTGTAGATTCATGCGGTGAATAAGAAGGGATTAGTTGGTTTGGCTTGTTAATTTGCGCGGTACTTACAGCAAGGTTATTTGCTAGGTACAAAAACCAAAGGTAGAGGGAATGATGAAGGGAAAAGAATTAACATTCATGCTTGAAGTGCCAGTAAATCAAATCGTTGATGAGGACCAAATTGTAAGTGATTTTACATCGAAGTTTATAGCATTGTTTGGGGGGGAATCAGACACTATTAATGCAGTAAGCCGCGCTATTGAGAAAGCCCCTGATTGGAAGAACGAGGCTGATCAAGTCTATGTTGCAATGCCAATAAATCGATTTGTTTCAGAGCAGTACACAATTGCTTGTAAATATGCTTTTAAAAATCTTGCTCACGACGTAGCAGATACGCTACACATCGAGGTCGGGTTTAAATTTAATAAAAATCCATGAAGAGAGAGTTAAAACACCTAACATTTTCTAATGGTAAATAACATAGCATTGTGCTAATAATTAAGTACAAGCGTTTAGTACGCTCAACAACTTCAAAAAGCCAATACCCATGTTGAAAGATATGCGTATTGGCTTTTGTGCTTTTGGCACGAAATTCTAACTGGTGTGTAAGTTAGAACTGAATATGTTCAGTTATCACCTCAATAAACCGAACCCGAAAGGGTCTAAAACAAGGACAATTACTATGGGCAATACAAACCCAACGGATACAAATTCACCTGTTGAACCGTCTCAACAACGTCGTCATACAACACTTCGCTCTGTTGATGCGAATCAAATGATTCACAAAACCTTTGCTGAGAAATACGGCTACATTGATGACAATGGTAAAGCAAATATTCAAGATGCTTTAAACTATCTCGATAACACGTTCTTTAAAAGTTTTATTGAGAAAGGCAGAACCATAACTAATTATCATCGTACTCAAGTAATCACGGTATCGTCAGAAACGGATCTTAACCCGTTTAATAACGAACTCTATGGCATTTTTACGCCATTTGGTGATTTGAAAGTAACAGCTACTATGGATGGATGGCATAAATTAGCAACTAACGAAAGCCTTACTAAACGTGAGTTCAAATATAGCCCTGACACTGTAGAAGCTGAGATAAATGGTAATAAGTACAAAGTTCCTGAGTGGATTGAATGTACCATTGAGCATGAAACTAAAGGTGTATCACAAGCGCGAGAGTACTTCTTAGAGGTTTTTAATAATGGACAAAACCATTTACCTTCATGGAGTCGCCCTGCTCGAATGCTATCCCACGTTTCGTTCATTCAAGCTTTACGTCGAATGCTACGCATTAACTCTTTGGCGGATTCAGACATTATTTCTGACATCACTAAAGAGTACGAAATGCTTGCAACTCAAGCTAAATACATGGCTTCCGTTGATGCTGTAGACAATGGCCAAAGTTCAGTAAATAACACACAGCAAGTTGGTGAAAATCGACCGCAGACTACTTCGTTACCTCAAAAAACTAAAAAGAGGTTAAATATCAATTTAGATGATATTGAAGTTATTGATTTGAAGGAAACTGAACCAGGTACAGCCGAGCCTACACCGCCGGAAGTATCGGTTCAGCAATCTGAATCACCTGCACAAAAAGTTGAGACAACTAAAGCTCAAGTGGAACAAACCGAAAATTCGGATATTGAAGAGCCCTTGGCTCAAGAAGATACTGAAAAATCGGAAGTGGAAGTTCAGAATACAAAAACTGAATCTAAGCAAGAAACTACAGAAGCAGAAGTTGAAAACTCAGACGAAACGGAAGATGATTTGATCAATGAAATGACATTACCACGCAATGTACTGTCTATGTTCAAACCTATGTTCCAACAAGTACTGAATGGAAATAAAACTCTATCTCAGCTTGAAGCTTACGGTAAGATAATTACTGATGAACGAGCTAAAGTCTGGTTTAAACAACAGGTAACACTCTTGGCTAAAAAGCTATAAATAGGAAAAATCAGCGTTTTTAATCCATACGTCCTCTATCTAGGGCGTATTCTTAAACACACTATTTTGCTCAAGTAGCAAAACGTCACCGCCGCTCAAGTGACACTTCTATGGTGAAGTGCGGCTTTGTAAACAAAGAACCCGAAAGGGTCTAACTAAGGAGAAAACTATGTCTTACAATCGAAAGAAACGCATGTTTTGTAAGCTTATTATTGAACAATTTAAAACTATTGATGATAAGCCGCCATCTAACGATTACCGCTATGCAAAAGAGCACAGGAAGTTACGAGAGTACTCGGAACAACTTTTTTTAGCTTGTGGTAAGGCTGAACATTTAAAGCCCTCTGACGTTGCATTAGCAATGATTATGAGTGCGGATCGGTCACCAGTAAGCCCAATGTTTACTTATGTAGGCCATTTGGCCATTTCTGCGTTAACCGGAGGCGCTTCTAAGGCGTTTAATGGAAGCTTTGTGTGTTCGAACTGTTCAGGTGATTACACCAGACATGGGAACATTTATGTGTGTGATACTTGCGGCTACATTGGTAAAGCCGATCAGTATGGTTTCCCGGTATCTCTTCCTGCTAATCAGTCAGTAAGAGCTTTGCGTCGTAAATTTCACTCGTTAATAACCACCATTAGGGGCCATGGCCTTTCAATGCAAGATAGCTATACGCTAGTCTCGTTTGAATCAAATGTACCGTTACCGTTAGTTCATGCTGGTCTTTGTGAAACAGAGAACCAAATGCAACGGTTAATTAATGGTTGTGAAAACGTTTTAAAAAATATCCCGAAAGGGTCTTAAAAAGGAAAAAAATATGTTTAAAGTTAATCTACAAAGAGAGCAGTTTGAGCAAGGGACTGATGAATGGCTTATATGGCGCGATGACGGTTGCGGCAGTAGCGACATTAAGGTTATTCAAGGTAAGTCTGAGTATAAAACTCGTTGGCAACTTTGGGCTGAGAAGCTTGGTATAAAGAGTCCCGACGATTTGAGTCGAAACCCGAATGTACAGAGAGGTAATTTTTTCGAGCCTTTGGTTTTAGAAACTATTGCAGCAAAGTTCGGTGTTGAGATTGATGTGTTTTGTGCTACGGATAAGGATTTCCCTTGGCGTAAGGTGTCTTTTGATGGTGTGATACGCGGTTTAGATGTACCTGTCGAAATTAAGTGTCCATCCTCAACAAAAGGTGAAGATGAGGTTGCTGATGAAGCAAAGGAAAGTTCACGTTATTGGGACCTGATTGAAAACGGTGAGAACTCGGTACTCTTTCAAGAGTATGAAGTTCAACTGCAATATCAAATCGGTATGCTGAATGCACCTTATGGCTACTTTGCTTTTTACTTTAGTAAGATCAATAAACTGAAAATTTTTAAAGTCGCTCGTAACGAGTCACTGATTAAAGAGATTTTCGAAGCGGTTGATAGTTTCTATTTGGAGCATATCAAACCGGGTATTGCACCTGAAAAAGATTTGGTACGCGATTACTATGAACCAACTGACGATGAACTGTTAGCTTGGAACTCTGAAACATTACGGTTATATGATGTTTTGGCAGAAGAACGTGAACTGAAAAAGCAACTCAAAGCACTTGGAGTAGAAAAAAGCGAGATCTCAGACAGTCTAGTGGGTAAAGCTCATGGTTTTAAAAGGCTATCTTTACACGCACTTAGTATTACCGCCGTTAAAGGCAGAGAAACCTTTCAATATAAAAATTTCTTGGCAGAGAAGGGCGTTATAATTACTGATGATGATCAAACTAAGCATACTAAGGTCGCAAAAACTTCATATCGCATGTCGGTTATCAAAGACCGAAAGTTGCTTGACGATGTTGAAAACAGTGTAATTTCAAACCAGAAGAAACAGCTGACTAAACAACTGTTTGGTGTTACTGATGTATCGGATCTAGATGATGCAGTCGTTGACGCTATGGATAATTATTACATTTTAGATTGACCTTGTTTAACTTATTGTGGTGTCCTGTGCTTTAGCACAGGGCAACTCAATTATTACTTTTCGTCTAATTGCTCTATAATAATTAATATCGATGAATTGATAAGCAACTGTAATGTTTATCAATTTACCGATTTTGCTACTCAGTAGTAAAAAGTCACTGCAGCTAATGTGACAGCCTTTATTGAAAGGCGGCTGCTCATTCAAACGATTGAACCTGAAAAGGTCTATATACGGATATTTACATGCTAGTAAATAGCTTATGAGCCTCATTTTTTGAGGCTCACACACTGAACCCGAAAGGGTCTATACAAGGAAATCGACTATGAAAAGTCCAGCCCTAGATCTAACTAAACAAAATCAACTTAGCTTTGAATCCCTAGATGTTACCCTTGATCAAGTTAGCCTTGGCCAAGAAAACATCGCTTGGAATATTGCGTCAATAATTGAAGTGCAATCCACAGTAAAAGGGCAAGCTATTGCTTTGTCTAGTGAGACTTATACACCAACCGTTCCTACACAGATACAAATTGGCGCTCTTGAAGAGAACCGTGTTTTTGACCCAAAAGGTAAAGAACATGTTGAATGGAATATTGCATCTATCAAAGTTATGCAACAAGCCATTGTTAACGATGCCGCTGATCTAGTCAGTAAGTCTATTGCTCGTCCTGATAACTTAGAGGATATTTTTGCATGGGTTTTTGACACAGATAACGATGATGCTTTTAGTATCACAGAATGTGCTAGTTCTTTTAAACAAACAGTTTATGAGTTACAAGCAAGATTCTATCGTCGTCTGAAAAGAACAATGAACTCGTTACCTAAATCTTGTAAGCAACCTAAACGTGATTTTTACGTTAAGTTAGCGCGTAAGGCTCGAATTGAGTTAGCCAAGAATGCCGCTTCTATTCAATGTACCGAAGTCGAAGCGAAAGTTGCAGAAATGGAAGACGTATATAGACCACATTAGTTGTCGATTCTACACCCTAGCGGGGATACACCCGCTTAGGGGGTATCTCTGTTAGTAAATTTAAAAAACTACGGAGGTATCATATGCTTAACATTTATGTAGCTATTGCATACGTTAGCGCTCTGTTAGCTACTAACCAAAAAAAGATCGCAGATCAACTCCAAGCAATCGGCACTGCAAGCTATGTGGCGGGTATGCTTGAGTTGATTAAGCTCAACATCAATATTGATGCCATGCTATTAATTGTGATTGGTATGCTATTTACATTTCTTGCTAGCAAGATAAGTAAGAGATAAACTAACAGTATGTTGTGACAAAAGGAGCCGAATCTATGAGTAGTACAATAGTAATATTCACGATTCTAGTTTGCGGCGGTGCAATAGGTATTCTTGCCTTGTACTCCCCAAAGGTGTCTCAATGGGCACACGAAAAAATTAACAATGAGTCAAAGCACTCGCACTAAATCACGCTCCGGCGTGATTTTTTTCACTTCATACACTTCTTATCCCATTTCAGTTTTACTATTTAATATCCTCATTATCTTAAGCGTATACCTCGTTTTATCTAACTCTGGAGGTGATATTGTTCCGATCCTATTTGGAATCATTCTAGGGATCATCGTAGTCTCATGGTACGGGATCATAACAAAACGAGAAAAGCAGAGTTGAATATTGCGACCTTAATCATATGGGTATGATTAGAAGGTAATGTATAATTGTACTGTTATTCATATGGGTATGATTAGGGTGTTTTTTGGGTATTAGGATTAGCGCACAGCAAAAGAATGCGATTTTGACGATTCACTATATCGAACTCAGTCATGGTCTTCACACTCCGGTACATACGAGCTATCTACGTAAACAGGTCAGCAAGTCCTTATGTAGAGAATTAGCCTCTAATAACTTCTTAGTAGGTTTAAGGACACTGCAAGATAACGGCTATTTAGTGTGTCAGACAAATGAAGACAAGTTGCTAAACGCTTCTGCGAGGGCAAATGAGAACATGTGGCAACTTACATGCCAAGGTAGGTTGTATGCTAAGGAATTACACTCTTCGAGAATGCGACCAAAACGGACTTACACGAAGACATCAAAGTAGGAAATTTCAATTATGGCTAGCTACTGGATCAGCATTAAGTGATTAGAAATATCGGAGAATACCGTGATCTACGCCCTCCATCCCACATACTTTTATTAGGCATCACATCTAAATATCCAAATTGACCGCAATTTTTGCGTTAACCAATTTATTGATTTCATTGACGCTGCGTTAAAGCAAGAACGTAGGGGAACTTTTGTAGCCAATTAAAGCTATGGACGCAACCTATTAGTAATCGGCAGGAATGGAATTTAAGGTTAAGAGGGATATTGAAACTATGGAGAAATCACACTTTTCTGGTGAAGAAAGCCTATTTGATTCGCTAAGTGCTATGAGGTTGGTTCTTGATAAAGCCGACCCTCTAGGGCTTTTGAAACTATACCGAGTACTCAATGTATCGCTCGAACAGTACTTTCCTAACTTTTGGGTAAGGATAGAAGAGATCATAGAGTTAAGGTGTGGAGAGGTGTTGGAAGATTATATTTCCACAAGATCACTTGGGAAGCTAACGTTTGAATTTTTAGCGTCTGTTGATGACAATAATGAAAACCAAAGAATTAATTTGACGTTTTCGGTTACAACGGATTCGATGATTCATTGTTGCGTTACTAACCCAATCTCAAGCGATACGTTGATCATATCATTCGGCTTCCAAGAGCTTAATGATGCCCTTAATGAAGTCACATATTATTTGTCCGAAACTTTCAATGATTTAGGGTACAGGTTCAAGCCATCTAAAAGATCAATAGATATGCCACCATTTATCTTCGTGTATGGCAGAGATTTCTATCTTTATAAAAATGCAAAAGGTATTAGCCGTTGTCAAATGCCAGAGTCATTATCGTTAGACCACCACGCATTTGCAGAATACTTGATTGAAAAATCTAAGAACCCTGACCTCCCGCGTTACACACAAGGTAGTGAGCCGATACTTTTCTTACTAGATGAATACATTAGAATTGGCAAACTCATGAAGGATAAAGATGAATCCGGCGACCTCAAGCATGTGAAGCTAGTAGAAAAAAGCTTCAATGAAAGGTATGGCCAACACCTACCTCTAATTAATTAGTACTCAAAATTTTTCTTTATCTAACTTTTTAAATACCTGTTGTTCGGTTGCACGAGGACTGTATCAATTCAGTATAGGTATGACTTTACACGCGCTAGCTACGCTGTTCTAAAACCAATGGAGACTATTTAATGCAACACTGTTCATTGCTAGATCAAGCAACGATTCTTGGCGGCTACATCGACGCGGCTCTTTTTTTTAATGATTCTTCAAAACACTTACAGTCAAAAGTTACATTGGAAACCGCAAATAAAAAAATCCAAGAAATAGAGAGTTTAGTAAACACTTTTCTTGAAGAACATCAGAAAGAAGTCGATTTGCTGTATGGCCAGCTTAATGTTCAACAAGTGAAAAACTTGGATTTGTCTATTAGTAACAGTTTGGCACTTAAAGAAAACCAAAGGTTGAAAGAAGAACTAGGAACAATTCGAGATAGTACGAATAAGGCCAAAATTAAAGACCAAGTTAAGTTAGATAAGTATCATGAATGGAAGAAGTTAGATCCTGACAAATTAGTTGCTCAAAACAATAAATTGAGTGATCTATTATCGAAACAAAAATCTAAATCTAGAGTTGCTTATGAAGCATTGGAGCTTAGGTTCAGTGACAAGTGCAATGAGGTTAAGGAGTTGAAGGATAGAGTGTCTAACCTATCTTCATTAACTATGGGGGAGGCTATCGAAGGTAAATGCGGCGACCTCACTTACTACCCTATGATAATAGAGTCGTCATTAGACTTCACATTAGAAGACGATGTATGCCAACTTGGTAGTCTCGAACTTGATTGGCACTTTGAAGTATTGAGCTCGGAAGGTGTTTCAATTCATATAGGGCTCACAGAGTGGTGCACTCCGATTTTACCATTCTCTACAGAAATTCAAAAAGATTGGTCAACCGATATAGAGTCTTACATTCATGGTGCCGCATTACAGCGTGTTGCTCATTCACATCCAAATAATTTTAAGATGATTGTTGAATCCAAACAGGTACTTTTAGACAAAGTTCCTGAGTTCACTGAGCGCGAATTAGACATGTTCAGGGCTTCGGGGGCTACGAGCTTATTTGATTTAGTGAGTATTAGTTTCAACAAGTTTGGTCGTGTTGCCGTTGATTCAGGTTTCACCAATGAAGAAGCAAACACAACATATGACACAGTCAAACGTTACGGGTTAGCTTACCGGAAACTATACGAGTGTTTGTGAGAGCAGCTAAGTAACACACTCATTTGGGCATAACCTATGTATATGCTTATTAATGTATGGGTTATAAATGGACGTATATCTTGCTGAAAAGCCCGAAGTGGCAAAACACTTAGCTAATGTGTTAAGCAACTCTCCGAGTAAGAAAAATGGTTTCTTCGATTGTGGGAATAATGTTGTAGTAACGTGGGCTATTGGCCATTTATTGGCTCTGAAAGACCCGGAAGACCTGAACCCTACTTACAAAAAATGGAGTCTTGCTGATTTACCATTGAATTACGCTATCGACTTTAAACCTAACCCGAAAACCAAAGCGCAACTAAGTACGGTATCAAGACTGTTAAAACAAGCTCATAACATCTATATATCGACAGACATTGATGCAGCGGGACAAGCCATTGGCGATGAGGTTTTAGAATACATTGGTATAAACCCTTCGACAGCTTATCGGGTTTTAATCAACGATAACAACCCGCAAAAAATTGCCAATGCTCTTTTACCAACCAAT
Source organism: Vibrio sp. Evd11 (assembly GCF_900382755.1). NCBI lineage: Bacteria > Pseudomonadati > Pseudomonadota > Gammaproteobacteria > Vibrionales > Vibrionaceae > Vibrio > Vibrio sp. Evd11. Next base: position 34,196 of record NZ_OSDX01000007.1, on the reverse strand, counting down.
ATTAAATCGAATGCAGACTTTAAGACCCTTTTTCATCAGGAAAAAGCCCGTAGTATTGCTGATCAACGATTAGGGTACAATCTAACTCGATTATTGTCGTGCCAAGCAACCATTCAAGGTTTCAAGAAAACCTTACATGTTGGTAGGGTCCAAAGTGCAATTCTTGGGTTAGTAGTTCGTAGAGAATTAGGGAGACAGTCGCATGTTAAAAGTAACTACTATAACGTCAGTGGCGATTTTGTAACTTCAATTGGGCTTTTGAATGCTAAGTTGAAGTTTGACGATAACAGCCTCTTAGATACCGATTTGAAAGGTAGATTGAGTAATAAAGAACAAGTTAAATTACTAACGAAGTCGTTACATGGCCGTCCTGCCGTATTAACTAATGTCGAACACAAAACGACACAAGATTCCGCTCCATTACCCTTCGACCTTCTATCATTGCAAGTTGAGTGCAGTCGATACTTTGGGTTAAGCCCTGACGAAGTGTTGTCGATTACTCAAAAGCTTCGTGAAGCACCATTTTATGCCATTTCATATAACCGTAGTGATTGCCGATACGCGCCAGATGAGGCGTTTACGGAGGCACCTGCAGTTATAAATAACCTTTCACAGACAGGCTTGTTAACTCCGCTTACTGATCAATGTGACTGTACAATAAAATCTAGAGCCTTCAACTCAAAGAAAACTGGTGCCCACGGTGCGATTATTCCAACAGGCTCAATCGCTGGCTTTGATGAAATGCCAGATAATTTAAAGGCTGTTTTTTTACTAATTAGCAGAAATTACTTGATTCAATTTTTCAGTAAGCGAGAGCGTCATATAACTAGTTATGAACTATTGGTGGAGTCTTCGAATGGAACAGAACACTACTTCACTGGACGTTCACAGAAAGTTCTAGAACCTGGTTGGTCAGTTGTCTTCAAAAACGATGAAGAGTCGGAAGATGCAGCTTTAGAGGATGAGGGTCAAATCGATTTAATCAACTTGAAAGCGGGAGAGTCTGTTAGTAGCAGTACTGTGAAGCATGTAGAGCGTGAAACTCAAGCCTTACCTACATATACCACTACCACTCTTTTAAAAGATTTAAAGAGCACGGCAAAGTACATAACAGACCCTAAGATCAAAAAATGGATGTTAGATAAAGATGCTGACAATGGTGAGCAAGGCGGAATCGGTACGGCGGCAACGCGTTCAAGTATTGTAAAAGGACTTTTTGATAACGGTTTCTTAACTAAAAAGGCTTCAAAAATTATACCAAGTGAAGAAGGTTTTTTGCTTTATCGATTATTACCTACCCGTATCACCTCACCAGAAACGACGGCAATTTGGGCCCGTTATTTTTCATCAATCGCTGATGGAACAATGGACATTGGAACATTCTTGTCTGAAATAGATAGCACTATCCATGCTGAAATTGAGAACGTAAAAAGGAACGGTCTTGATATTCCCAAAGAGCTTATACCGAAGAACATCACTAAGAAGTGCCCACACTGCAAACAGGAAACCGCGAAGTTTATTAAAGGTAGATATGGTGATTTTTGGGCTTGTAGTAATTGCGATAAAACCTGTCCTGATGTGAATGGAAAACCATTCAAGAAATCGTGTCCAGAATGCAGGAAGCCATTGAAAGTGGTACAGCCGAAAGACAAAAAGAAAAAACCATTTATTAGTTGTTCGGGTTTTAAATCAGGTTGTCAGTATAAAGAATGGATATAGGTTGGAAAGGTAAATGGAATTTAACAAAAGCTTGAAAGAGTTATTAAATAGGCTGGTGGGTAAGCACAATGCAGATGAAGAACAAGAGTTAAAAAATGAGTTTTTTTCCTACTCTGGCTGCACACTTAAACGTGATTTAAGGAGAAATTCAAAACTATTCATACCGTGTGTTCTGAAAGATACTAATGGTCTAGAAGTAGAATGGAATCCATTTTACTCAACTAATAACTACAACGTAAACGTCGTTATATCTTCGAGAAATTCTACTATAAGGCCAATTCTAGAAACTTGTGTGAGGGAAAACCACTCTGCAGGTATAAGTGATTCAATAGTTTTTGCTCCAATGGCGGAATACCCTTCTTTAAGGGAAGACTCGATTTCAATATTCGATGGTGAGAAAGTTAACTATAATCTTGATTTTTTATCGGTAATAAAGCCCGGTGACATACATATAGATTTACTTGAAAATCTCATGAATACATACATTGAGTCCTTGTTCACGTTATGTTTCGAAGCCAATCATCCTCAAACAAACCCCTCTATCGATCTTCGGTTTAAGAGATTTATGTTTCACTGTATGGAAAGGGTTAGCACATACATAATCAATCGCGAATCCTACTCTACAGTGACTCTTATCGAATGGTTGAGGATTGAATATGTACCAGATCAGATTGACTACTTTGCTTTAATTCTTTCGGCCATGCCTGAATTAGAACATGTGTATGACCCAAATAAGCCATGTGTTTATGGTGTAAGTAATCACCTAGTGATAGATAGTCGTGAATTAGAAGGTAAAAATGTTCAGCATTTAGTTTCGATCACGATTCCGCTTGTAGCACTTTACAATCAATATAAAACTGAAAAGTTAAAACCAATGTTCATCTTGAACGAACATTTGGGCACTCCAAAGCAAGAAACTATTTGTTCCCTCATTAGTCGGCATTTCAAGCAAAAGGGTATCTCATATATTCACGTTGTTAATGGTGCAAAAAAGAAGAATGGTGTTTTTTCTTTATACGCGACAAATCATGTCTATGAGACTATTCATGAAACTTCATTTAATAATGACTATCAAGAGATCGTATTAAAGGAGAAATTTGCAGCTTAAATTGACGAAACCGCATTTTTGGCATCACAAAAATCTATGACTCCCTGTTGTCGCGTTAGAGCAGATAACAGGGAGTTTTTTTACGATGAAAAGAATAGCGCCACTAATCAGTTTAATCGCCATAACGGGATGTGCGACTCAACCGCTACCTCCGATTGGTATAGATCCGATTGAAGAAATTACCGTAGTCGATTATCCAGAGATCACTTACCCAAAATTGAGTGTTATTCAAGACTCTCAAATGGTGACCGCTTCAAACAATTTGGCCGACGCTGTTGGAGTTGAGTTCGTTGAGTGGGCTAAAGAACTAAATCCATACGATTACTACGCCGTTCGTAATATGACAATAAGATTGACTTACGAAGACCCTCAGATTGCTTTCCTCGATTTGTTTGACCGTTCAGGTCTTTTGCCCGTTTATGACGACTTTACAAATACCGTGAACGTGTATCCGTACTCACTGGATCAACGAATAGCCTTGCCCCATATATTTACACCCAAATTTAAACGTTCAACTCTTCAAAAAGAAAAAGTGAAACGTTCTTATAAAGAGGGGTTAGCCAAAAACAATAAAGCTGTCGAATACAACTTTTATAAGGATTATACGGTTCGTGAAACCTTATCTGCTTGGGCTGAACATAGCGGATACAACGGGGCTATTTACTTCTTCAACACAAGGCCACATAGGGAGTTTTTTGCAAGTAAGCTCGTTAAAAGTGACAGCTCTATTGGGCGTAATAATGTCGATGTTATGAAAGAGTTCATTGGTTATGAAATGGACCGTCAATCATTAAACATCCCTATTTCGATTACTAAAGACAAAGCGACAAACAAGATAATTTTCCATCCATTTGACTCTTCTGAGCAAGTGAGAGCGTTTGAAGTGAAAACTACCACTGTTAAGGACAATTTACGCAGGGTAGCCGATCAATATGATTATGAGCTTATTTACAACGCTACGGATTATCGAATCGACGCAGGTTTTTCAACGGTTCTTACAAACTACATTAAGCCAAGTGTAAAAGCATTCTTATCCCAATACCCTTTAAGTATTGAGGTCGTGGAGTCATCAAAACAACTGGTTATTAGAGGGAAATAGATAATGTCACAACATTCATTAAAGGCGATTAGTACTGTAATTGCTCTAGCACTGCTTGGCGGGTGTACCACTCAAGAAGCGGCAGAAAAACCAGCTGAAAATACGTATCTAAATCAAGTCCAACTGGATGAATTAGTCGCAATTGAGGTTGAACCTCAAAGCAAAAGTAAGTCTGTAGCTAAAAAGGACTATGCACCTTTCAGCCATAAAGCAGAAAAATCAACATATGCCCAAATGGGAACACCTGAGGCCGAAGGGAAAGTTCATACAAGTTCTTATAATCATGCACCTGAATTAGCACCTGCAGTGTCGGCAATACAAAGGGTCGATCATACTTCGCTGAGTTTGAATCAGGCACAAGTAGAAGAAGCCGGCTTTGTGATGGGTAATTGGCCAGCAAAGCCTTCTCAACGAGTTGTGAGAGCTTTTACGACAGATCGGAATGACTCGTTCAAAGAAACAATTTCACGATGGTTGTTGATGGAAGGTTATAAAACAACGCGTTTTATACTTAGTGAAGATATTGACAACACATTGGATAAAGACACCGATGTGACAGGTACGTATTACGATTCACTACCTACGGCACTAAATGAACTAAGTAGCGTGGCGTCACAAAAAGACGTTGACTATAAAACAAGGCTACCTAAGGACTTCAAGTTATACGTTTCATTAAATAACAAATCACGATCTGCAACGGTCTATTCAGTCAATAATGCATTAGAGATTCATCATGACGGCAACCCTGTTGATACAAAGCTGCTTGAGCCCGAACAGTCGTACCAGCTATTCAAAGGTGAAAGTTATGAGGCTGCTTTATACCGATGGATTGGTGATGTTGGATACCTAAAGTTTGGAAAATTGGTTAATGAAGATGTAACCAAAGTTTTGAGTCAGAAAATTCCGGTAAATGACACTATCAATGAGGACTTTTCTCAAGCCACTACTTTGCTGATGCTTCAAGCTGTAGAGCAAGCAAAAGACGATCAAAAAAATGAAAAGGACGGATTCATTAGTGAGAGCGGTAAAAGTTCACTGGAACTGCACCTTTTCCTTAATGACATCAAACACGAAGCTATTCTGACATCTAGTAACCAACCCGTGACAATGTTCACCGTCAGCAAGGGGTCTTTGAAAGATAACTTTAATCGTCTAGCCGATTTTTATAGTTGGAATAAAAATGTTGAGGACTTAGACACCCATTTCATGGCAAATGACTTCGAAATTGACTTCTCATACCCAATAGTTTCAGAAAAAGGCAACATTGAAAGGGCTTTAACTGAGCTACTTGATGGCTTCCCAAATCTAAGAGGCGCCATTGTGCCGTCAACAAGAACAGCTTACGTAGTTAAGGAGAATTAATAGCATGGATATTAAACGATTAGGAGTTTTGTTAGTCGGCATTATTTCTCTCTCGGCGTGTACAACCATTGAGCGTCCAGAAGAGTTTAAAGCTGTAGCTCAAGAAGAAATGAGACAGATTGAGCACACACTAAGCAAGTCAAAATACAAGAAGGTTGTCGTTTTAGACCGACCACCACAACAAATCCGTGCAGTAGATACACGATATGTACCCGATTGGTTAGATGAAAGGACAAAGATGGCCTCTGAAAAAATGCCACTAACGGTTCTTATAAAGGAAATCGTCGGTCAAGACATAAAGATTAAATATGGTGAAGGGGTAGATCCTGCTAAGAAAGGCAGTGTTTTCTTTGAAGGTACTAAGGAAGAAGCCTTGAACATTCTTGCTCTGAATGTTGCTTACGGAATTACTGTTATCGAGGGTGTAGTAAAAATTGATAAGTTCGTAACTAAGACTTATGACATACCAACTACTGTCGGAGATAACAATTTTCAGATCGGTTCGAACGCTAGCGGTGGGGGCAGTAGTGACAACGAGAACGCTGCAAGTGGTGAAATTTCGAGTACAGGCTCCGGTGATGGTCAGTTTGCAAACAGTGTTGCTGATAAATATAACTTAACGGATCAGATATATAAAGGTATTGAAAAGATGTTGTCGGGAGAGGGCAATATCACAACTGGTAGTGGTGATGAAGTTCAACTAGAAACATCAGCATCGAGCACTGAAACTTTAGGGTACGCGGAAAAAGTAGAAGGTGTATCAAGTATTGTTGTTCGAACTTCTCCGGCCATGATGCTTCTTGTAGACCGTTATGTTGATGACATGATCACCAAACTTTCCCAAGTAGTTTCATTGGAAGTAATGGTTATTGAGTACCAACAAGATGAAGGTACTGAGTTTGGCCTTGATGCAAATGCTATAAAAAACAACGGGAAATACAGTTTGGAGTTTGACTTAACTTCGCCAACATTCGCAGACGCAACCGATGGTTTGGGCTTAGGTCTTACAGTGAACGAAGGAAGTTGGGCGGGAACAACCGCTTTGATAAATGCATTACGTATGACTGGCGATGTGTCCGTAAAAACTTCGCAGCGTGTAGCAGCATCAAATCATATGGTTCAAGAGATAGACTTGAGTTCAATTCAATCATACTTCGCATCTGTAAAAGTCACATATGAAGGTAGTGATAACGATAACCCAACAACCTCAATTGAAACTTCCGAAGTTCGCGACGGCGTGAAAATGTTGGTTGTTCCAAACATTCAACAAGAGAAGGTCTATCTAAAACTAAATGGTGTTCTTTCAAAGGTATTAAAACTTGAGGAACAAACGGTAGAGAATGTAACGATTATTAGCCCTAGAACGCGCCAAGCACGATTTAACATTAGTGGTTCTTACGAATACAACAAACCTTTTGTTGTCGCCCACATGCGTCAAGAGACACATGAGGCCAATAAAAGCGAATACATGGATACGACTTTCGGCAATTCGGGAACGAAGAAGATCACAGATACGTTAGTCGTTCTGACACCTCGTAAAGTTCACACTAACGCTATTGATTACCGATAGATTGGTAGGTTACCTATGAAACTTACAGTTCAACAAATAGCGGTAAATAACGAGACAGATCGAAAATCTAAACTGGCTAAGATGCGTTTAGCGGTAAAGAACATTTATGACTTTCATATTGATGGCGCTGAGAGCCTAGTTAGATTTTCTTCTGATAAGCCGGGACCGATACTGCCTCAGATCTACTTAGAGAAAATCAAAGAACAGTTTGAAGATGAAATTGGTAACTCAAAATTTAATATTTTGTTGAGCCAATCGAATTCGACCTTATTGTTGATTGAATGCTCTAATTGGGAGGTGTATTCGTTAAAAGTTGTGCTAGCCGATACCGTGCACAAGGCATTAAAGCCGAGGTTAGTAACGTTCCTAGATGACAAGTCAGTTCTCAACAAATATAAAGGAGTGATTCGGGAGTTACCTAAATTAACAAGCAGTGAAATTAACCAAAGCCCTTATCAGTTCAAAGATAAGTTCAACAAAAAGCTAGTTAAGAACGTCAAAATAGGTAGCTTCACAGTCATAGGGTTATTGATTTGCTACTTCTTCATCTTCGGCGGTAGCGGTGAAGAAAAAGTCATTGAACCTACGAAAAAAGTCGTGGAAGTGAAGAAAATCAGAAAAGATAATTTCTACGAATATAAAAAGGCTGTAATTGGTCGAGTCGTTTATACCGATGTATATCCTGCCATGATTACTGCAGTTCTCATGGCATCGAAAGTACCTGAAAACTGGTCGATTGAAGAGGTTACCTATGAACATGAGTCAGTGTATTCCTCAATCAAGCATTACAACGGTGAAACATCACAGCTGAAATACTTTAGAGACTCATTGGAAAACGGAAGATTCATTACCGTAGATGGCCAAAACTCAATTTTTCAATATCCAATCATGGAGCCATCTTGGTTCCCATGGACAAAACACAAATCCAACTTCGTAGATACTCGCGATCAATATATGGATTTAATGATCACTCTTGGTGGAAAGATGCGATCAAATGTTCCTGTTCATCATGCGCAACATAGCGATCAACTCATTACATTTTACTTCGATGAAGTATCAATTATCTACCTTGAGTTGTTCAACTACATTTTTGAAAACAAACCAATTTTTATAGAAAGCATCAGTGTTAAGCCTTTACGTTCAGATAAGACGAAAGCAACTATAGAAATAACAACTACTGTACTAGGAGTTTAATCATGACGGACAAGGAAAAGAAGATTCTACCATTTATGATAATCGGATTTTTGTGTTCAATAGCAGCTGTTATCTACTTTATGGTGATTCGAGATACTAAAGCGGCACCTCCGTTGGCACCGATACAAAAGCACGTTTCGAATGAGCAAGTAAGCCAAGTGAACTTAAATCAAGTAGGTGGTCAAGAAAGTGCTTTAACTGCCGTTGGGAACGCGCAACTTGGTGGCCCAAATGTATTAAGTGAAATCCAAAATGTTCAACATTATGAGTATACGGATTCAAACGGGAATATTGTTCAAGAGATTATTGAACCTGACCCAATGACTGTTGATAGCAGTAATCATTTGTTGATTAGTGATGACAACATTCGAATCATTGATTTACTGAAAAATAACCTACTTCTTGAAGTACAAGCGAAAAACGAGCAATTAAAAGCTCAGAAGAAAATGAACCAAATGAGCTATACAGGTGAGGTTGTACCAACAAACGTAAACGGTCAGTACGCGCATATACAATCACCTAGTGAAAGTGGATTCACCGAGCTTGGTACGACAACGACTTTGTTATCGTCGGTTTCCGTAGATTCGATGGAACTAGAAGAGCAGTTTGCAAGAATTTCACTAGCAAGCATAACCGTAAATGAAAAGAAAGAATTACCTAATGAGGTATCCGCATGGGTACGCTATGACGGTAAGTTGTTTAAGGCCATGGAAGGTCGAGAGCTAGGTGATTTTGTGATTACAAAGGTTACAGAGTCAAATGTCAGTATTAAATACGCCCCGGCAAATGTAACTAAGAAGCTTGGTCATTCAGGGTTCGAAAGTTAGGAGTAAATCATATGGAAGGTAGATCATTTGTTGAAGGTATTATTTCTGATGAACAGTTGAAAGATCTAATCTGTGAGTCGGAAGTTTGTTATATCAATGAAAACGGGCAAATTTGTGGTCATGTAATTTATGAAGAATATGACTATTCAGACATCGAACGAACATTTAAGAACTCAGAAAAAGCTTTTAATGGTGACTTTTTCGGTATTCAACCTGAATTTATACTCGTTTCGAAAGATGATGTTAACGATGCAATTTTAAAAATCAAATCGAAAAATGAAGTAAACGGCAGTGTCAATGCACCAACAATCGATTCTGACGCAAAATTGCGTCTAAAGCGTGTGTTAGAGCAATCTATATCAAATGGTGCTTCTGATGTTCACTTGAGACTGAGCACAAAGCATCTAGTAACTGAAATTAATCAACGATTAATGGGGGAGTTCGTTGAGCTACTACCCAATCAGGATTTAACTTATGGTGAAGAGCTTTGCCGTTATGCTGCGGTTACCATTGGACGCAAACAAACATTTACCTTTGATACCCAAGTTGACGCAACTTTTGAGATAAAGCTTGAAGTAGGCGAAACTGACTCACAAGGTCAAAAAGTTTCACTTACCAAAAATACTAAATGGCGTTTATCTCAGATAAAAATTGATGATGGTACAAAAGTGACCATTCGAGCTTTACAAATTGGTTCTGAAAAACTGTTGACGTTAAAGCAACTAGGTTTATCTAAAGGTCATCGACACGCGTTTGTTGATATAGTGAACAGCGCTCAAGGTGCTTTACTTATGTCCGGGCCTACCGGTTCTGGTAAAACAACAACAATCAATGCTGGCTTATCAACAATAAAGTCAACCCGTCTAGTACATTCACTAGAAGATCCGGTTGAATTTCTAAGACCGGGCCGAAACAATTTTTCAACGGTTGTAAACGAAGACTTTACGGACGGAAAGACTCAAAAACGTACAAAAAGTTTTCAGCACTACGGAAAAGTTCTACTAAGGCATGATACCAACGTACTCTATTTTGGTGAGATACGTGATGACTTAGCCGCCGCAATATTCATGCGATTAGCAACTACCGGACAAGTCATGGTCGGCACTATTCACTGTAACTCAGCAATATCAATTATAACCACCATAGCCGAGCAATTAGGTGTGCCTGTGTCTCAATTAGCTGCACCAGGTATTATCAAGGGTCTAGCACACCAACGTCTTGTACGTACATTATGTCCCAAATGTAAAATACCTCATACAGAGGTTACAGATCACTTTGAAAATGACTCTAGCTTAATAGAGGCGTATAAGTCCGTTGAAAAAATCAAACAACAGCAAACTGTAGATGTCTCTAACGTACACTATCAAAAAACATGGGGTAGTTGCCCTGAATGTGGCGGAAGAGGCGAGAAGGGTCGTACAGCGTTGTTTGAACTGATTCTCATTGATGACAAAGCAAGAGAGTTTATACGTGAGTTGAAGTTAAACGAGTGGCTAGTTCATTTAAAGAAACAAAACTTTCCTAGTATTCGAGATCATGCTCAGTACAAGCTATTAAGTGGCACTCTTGATTATCGTTCAATCATAGAAGAAGTTGATGGGCTTGTTGAAGACAACGCTACAGAAGCTTACGACATGATGCATATTATGGAGTAGGACAATGGAAACTTCTTTTGCAGATAAGTTAACTTATAAGCTTGCTTCGGCGGAAGATAAATTAAATCTTCTTGAAGACATTCATTTTCTTTTAAATCAGGATATGCCTACGTTAGATATAGCTTTTGATTTACAGAAAGGATCTGGGTTTGAAAAGGTTGTAGGTGCCAACATGGAGCGCGCCGTTGAGCAATCAAAACCATTGCATGAAGTGTTTGAACCATTGATGTCATCCACGACTCTTCAAGCACTAAAGGCTGGTATAAATGGAGGCGATACCGCGAAAGGTTTCAGCGACGCTTCAAAAGCTATGAGACTTAGCGAGGGGCTTTTTGGTAAGTTGATCCGTTCTTACATTTTTCCAATACTCAAGATTCTTGCTGTCGTATTAGCTACTGGCTTCTTAGGCGATTTCGTTTTTTCACAACTAGTACAAACATCGCCTGTTAAAACATGGGACTTTTTTTCACAATTTATGTATAGCTATACTTTATCTGTACAGTCTAATTGGAAACTGATCATTGTATTTACGATTGGGTTTATTGTACTTGTGTGGCTGATATGCACTCATGTCGTTGGCTTACCAAGAAGGTTTATCGATAAGTTTCCTTTTTTCAAACAGTATCGCTTACTAAGCGCGGGGAGCACGTTAAGCAACCTCTCTACACTTTTGAACGCAGATGAACCATTACTAGAAAGCGTATGGTTTTTAAAAAAATCAGCGAACAAATACACTAAATTTCATTTGAATAGGATTGAAGAAAATATTAACCGTTCACGGGGAGTACTTGGGAGTACGTTAAACACAGGAATGATTAATGAGCGTGATGTTCATAGGCTGAGTCGAAGCATACCCGACAATGAGGTAGGTGATAGGTTAATGCTATCTGCTAAAAATCATAATATTCTTTTGGAACGTCAAATCTTGAAACTTCAACGCATTAACTACTACTTGTTTCTAATATTCTTTGTAGGTTCGTTGGCTTGTGTGTTCGCGTCGGTATTCTTGGTCGCATTAAATATTCGTTAGAACTATATCTACTATAAAGAAAGCCCGTGTTTTTTAACAAAAACACGGGCTTTCCGCATTTTTGGCACTGAACAATTACAGGAACCTATAAAAAAGCGTTTTAGCTTTTGACAGCCAATATTTTTACGCAAAGGAGAAAAGCATGAAATCGGCTAATACAGTAAGAAAGATCATTCGTCGTCGAAAGGGCATAACACTTGTTGAAGTTGGTCTATCTATGATCGCGGGGATTCTACTTTTAATTGGTGGGGTATTTGGTTGGGGAGAAATTCAATACAGGCTTGCTAAAAGCTCATTAGTTTCTGATGTACAAGAAATTAGTTCAGGTGCAGATAGTTGGAAAGCTTTTAGACCGGGCTATACAGGCGTTTCTATGACTGTGTTGTGCGCGGCTGGACAACAAAATGTAAGCTCGAACACATGTGGTGGTATCGGCGGTTCTGGCGCGAATACAAACCCTTATGGTGGTTCATACGCAATTGGTGTAGCAGCTAATGTTAGTCAAAAAGATTTGGTTATTAGTGATCTCCCTGCAGAGCGTATCACGGACTTAGCTGATACTTTGGCGTCTCAAACTGTTGACCGTTGTGACTCAGCAACGGGTTGCGCGACAATTGATGTAACGGGTACGACCATTACATTAACGATGTAACTGGTGTTTTAACTTTACTGTTTTTTGAGGTCAGAATGCGTACTAAACAACAAGGTATGACGTTAGTTACAACATCATTAGCCATCTTTGTCATAACTATTATTTTAGTCGTAACTCTGACCAAAACAAAAACTTTCGTTACGAATGTTATCAGTAAGCAAGAACTACAGGTATTTACATCTGAGCTATTTGTTTCTTCAAATGTTCATTTTTTCATCGAAGTTAATAGCAGTGGTTCTTGCTTTACTGTAGCTCCACCACAAATAACGGGTAATTCACTAATTGCTTTGGGTTTGCTTGACCCTAAATGGGGTACTCAAAGCTTTTTTAATCCCAATCTAGCAACAGTGTCCTATCGTTCGGGATCGGCTACAGGCCGAATCGATACAATCGACCTAGTGATCCCTCTTAACGAACCTTCAAGCCAAGATTTTTACCAAATCGCACATTTCACATTTTCGGACGCCAATGAAATTCGATTCAGTAAAAAAATTGACTTCTCCATTGGTGGTAAGTCGGCATTACATCTGGATAGCAACTTTTGTTTCGGGTAATAAAATGACTAAATTTAAGACAAAAACTTTGCCAACATTTAGAAGAAAGCAAAGAGGTGACCTTTTAATAAACGTTAGCTTGGGGCTTGTTGCATTGACGATAATTATGTTGGCCGGGGCACAACTGTTAAGAAACCTCAAGAATGAACAGATTGCAAAAGTAGCAGTAAAACGCATCGAGTTGATTGAAGAAGCTGCACAGAGACATTATTTCGAGGCCATGATCTCAGGTAGTGCTCCCGACTCTCTAAATAACTACCCTGCGTCTGTTAACGAATTAGTTTTAGACGGTCATTTGGATAACTGTACCAATGCGAATGAACTTGCAGGTTTATGCATAAACGTAACTAAAATGCCATGGGTTTCAGCAGGGAACAATGATGTATTTGTTAATCTGACTCGATTTTTAGATCCCGCCGATAACTATCCTGCATTTCGACTTTCCTTCGATATTTCAAATATTCAACCAATTGGTTTTCGAAATGTAGTTCGGTCAAAACTCATGCAATTTCCTAATTACACGGAAGCTGGTGGAGTGGTGTCTATGACTTTCAAGAGGCCCGGAACAGCCGTGAGTCTTAATACCCTAGTAAATCGCGATGGGACTACTCCAATGAATGATGATTGGGACTTCGGAAATCATTATTTGGATAACGTCAAAGATATTTCTTTCAATGGCGTTACAGACAGAACCGCATTAACAGGTTCAGTAAAAATAGGCTCACTCGTTACTTCCGGTACATCCGGGTCACCAATAACTAAACCATCTTGCCCAACTGATTATGAACCGAGAATTGAAGTTTCAGTTAAGGGTATTACCGCCACTGGCTCTGCTCTGCCTTATAACTTGAAAGCTGTAGCAGCATGGGCGGTAGATAGCGGCGCGAATTGGTTGGTTAGGTATAGAGCGACGGGTGAAGACGTTAATGGTAACAAAACTTACTTTAACGATGGCGCGGTTACGTATTTTACGTGGTGCGATTTTATCTAACATACACAGGACTACTTTATGAATTTTTCGTACTCATCAGTATTACTCTCAACTCTTTTGATCTCATTACAGGCTTCTGCAGCGACGCCGGAAGTACTGCAGGACAGTGAAACTGGTAATCACTATCTAAACAAATATGGTCTTACTGTATACGTAGATTCACAAAATGAAGTTTTAGAAAACATCACCTTAAAAACGGCTTTAACTGACCAAGGGACAATTTACTACAGTGAGTCAAAAAGTGTTTTCTTTAATGGTGATCAGCCAATGATTGACAAAAATGGTCAACTTGACCTTTTAGACCGCGAATTGATTGATTATGTTGTCTCAAATATGCCGGGCGTAATTGAGAAGAAAGCGCCAAATGAAAAGTTAGTTGTAACGATGTTTACTGACTTCACATGCGGTTGGTGCCAAAAAGTTCATGCAAATATCGATAGTTACACGGAAGCCGGTATCAGTATCAGATTTGCTTTGTTTCCTCGTAATGGCTTAAAAGACCAAACAGCAAATATGATGTCTTCGATCATGAACTCGGATAATCCATACGACCTTATGCAGCGCGTGTTTGAAGAGCAGTATATTGCGTCGTCACCGTTAAGCCCGGTAATTAAAAATAATTTTCAAGTTGCGCTTTCTATTGGCTTAACAAGCACACCTACCTTTGTTGTTAATGGTTACCCGTTCGCAGGTTATTTGACAGCTGAACAACTACTAAACACATTCACTGACAATGAAGGCTAGTAGATATGGCGCAAAGCAACACTCAAAATAATAACAAGTCAAACACAAATCAAGATAAAGGCAGTTCTAGCCCTTATGTACCTATCATTGGATTTACTTTGAAGGTATTGACTAAGGCCATAGGAGTCTGTCTGTTCGCAGGAATGATTTTGTTAATTATTGAGGTTGTATTACTTTTTGTCGTGGAAAACCCGGTACAAGCAAGCTATGAACGATATAAAGGCGTTTCTAATTTTGCTTCTACCGGATCTTGGTTCAATGAAAGAAATTTCATTCAAGTAATTGAAAATAAAGTTACAGCACAAATTAATCTGCAGGGGCTTATAAATAACGTCGAACATTACGTTGAAATTGCAAAGGAAAAGCTCGGTTCTAAAAGTTCAAGTCGGTCTACCGCTTCTAACTACATGATAGGATTTTCGGCGGTTTTTTTAGATAAAATACCTGACCTATTGCGGCTATGGGTGATTGTTACATTTACTTGGTGTGCAAAAGTCTTAACGATCATAGCAATGCTTTTACCATGCTTAATTATCATTATTGGCGGTGCCGTCGATGGTTCAGTTGAAAGGAAAATTCAAACGTTCAAAGGTGAGCGCGCATCACAGGATAAAATTGAGTGGTGGTTCTTAGCCTTTAAAGCTTCGAGCTATACAGTTTTATTCCTATATCTAGCCATTCCCAACTCATTTCAAGCAACGTTAATCATGCTCCCTAGCGCCTGTTTGACCGCCTTCTTTATGCGTCAAGTTGTTGCTTCATACAAAAAATACATGTAATCCGCATTTTTGGCATAGTTATAAAGTTGGAATTTTTATACCAAGCGTCTGAGTGTTTAGCAACCAAAGATACGCAAGGACGATTCTACAATGAACAAAGTACCAAAATCCTTATTACTCATTAGCACAGTATTTTCTCTGAATGCTACCGCAGGGGTTTGGGAAGAAAGAGAGCATCTAGAACGATATTTAAAACAATTGAACCTACTAAACGATACCGTTTTAGTTCAAGCGTCTCAGAGCTCAGATCCTAACGCACGTATATCAATGAATTATAACCAGTTGTTACATGATGCTAATGAGATTGCGAGAAAAATCGAACATCACTTAAATACCCCTCTAGAAGAATACCGTTCGATTGTAGTTCCCGTAGACACAGCTAATAAGACAGCAACGAAGTGATAATGGGGAAATCTATGAGCTCCAAAATCTGTATGGTCTTTATCAAAATGAGCGTTTTACTAATCGCTTATGTCCCGTCAGCCATGGCAACTGTATTTGAGCCAAACCCTTCTGGCATTTCAGTGACACAGGCTTTTGATCAGATAGTCGGCCCTAATTCTGCAATGTCCCTCCGTTATTTAATTCAAGGTGCAACCATAGGTGTTGCATTAATAGTCACTGTATACGCGGTCTACGATAGTTTTAAAGCAATGGCTGATGGTCAAATCGAAAAAAAGACTTGGATTATTTTGGTAATAAGAGCGCTCTCAATGTTGATGATGCTCAATATTCTAATTTCATTATGAAAAAGGAAAAATGATGAAGAAAGTAATAAATAAATGGGCAGCTTTATGTGCATTTGTGGCTGTTAGTGTCGAAGCGAAGCTGCCAACCGCAAAAGTTTCTGATGGAGCAAGTAAAGGCGACTATATAGCCATGGGCCGTGAGACTGCAGGTGACGGCATTATCTTAACGTCGCAAATAGTTGGCGCACTATTACTGATGGGCGTAGTCGGTGCACTTGGAAAAACGTATTGGGATATTACAAGACAAAACAAGGAATGGTCTGATTTCATATCCGTCGGTGTCGGTGGTGGAATAGTAGGTGTAATCGGTATGATTCTCTTAACCATGGCAGAACAAATATTCTCTTAGAGGGAGTTTAAAATGGCAGAGCAAGATGAAAACAACATTCCATTTACTTTAGATAAATTGGACTATGAAGCGAACATGGTTGGGGGATTTACTCAAACAGAGTTGATTTTTACATTCATTGCCATGTTCATATTTTCTGCCATTACTCTCAGTTTTGTAGCCCACTTTTGGTTCGGTATCTGGTCACTTGGAGCAATAGCCGGTTTTGCTTTAGCGGTATTGCTAACCGCAAAAGCATCGCACACTGCCTACATTGTCAAGAAAGGAAGACCATCTTATATGTTGTGGGTAGACTTACGTAGAAAATTGCAAGATGAAGGCTTTTTGGGAGTTCGCATACCATTTGGTTATATAAAAAGTACGAGCTGGAGCATTAACGCAAGGAAAAGCAAATGAACTTGAATTTGCCAAAAAAATTAGTCGGTACTTTAGCGGAGCAACAAAATCATATCGTCTCTCTTAGAATTACCTCATTATTACAATTTGCCATTATCTTAGGGTTATTGATAGCGCTATGGAAAACACAAGATGAGATCACGGTATACATACCACCAGACTTATCTAATGGCGTTGTCATGAATTTGGGGGATGTACCAAAAGCTACGGTTTTATCGACAGTATCTTACCTTTGGATTGAAGTAAATTCATGGGTAAAAAACGGTGAGAAGGATGCTTTTTCAAATCTAGAGGCATATCAAGATTATTTTTCACCTGATTTTAGAGAGAAACTAGAGCGTTCTTATAGGTCGCTAAAAGCTAAAGGGGAGCTAGACCGTATAAGAAAGGTTACCTTAGTACCTGGTATGATTCATGATGTAGAAAACCGTGTATTTGTGAAAGTGAAAAACAGGGCTTGGATTGTTTATTTAGACATCATTGTTGAAGACTACTATTTAGGTGAATTGGTTCAGCATGTAACTGCACGTTACCCTTTGATGGTTGAACGAGTTGAGACAAATTATGATAAAAACCCTCTTGGTCTGAAAATTACTGGTTTTGATAGGAGCCCTACAATTATTAGAGAGGTGAAAAAGTGAAGTATTTGATTGCATCATTAATTCTGATTATTTCGTCTCAAGCTTTCTCGACAGAAGTTTTAGTTTGGGATAGTAAACCATTAGAAATTCGCCTCGAAGTGGGTAAAGAAAGAATCGTAGAGTTTCCAGATAATATTGAAGTAGCTTTACCTTCAAAGGTGCTAGCTCGTATGAGTTTTGATTCTAGGTCAAAAGTTGGTTACTTCTTGCCAAGGGCAACTTTCCCTAAAGTGCGTGCTAAAGTTCGGTTGGTCAGTACCAATGAACTAATTTTTGTAGAGATTTTTGCTGTTGAATCGACTAACGATTTACCTTTAGAAAATGTGAAAGTTATCCTCAAGTCAGAGAAAGATCAGAAAGACAAAGACGCACAAGAGTTAATGGCACAGTCTAGCAATGTTACGCTAAAAGAATTAGTTCAATACGTAACACACGACTTCTTTTCGCCACCCGAATTTAAAAAAATGTCTCTCCCAATCCAAGAATCACGTATTCAAAGGCCGTTAAATTTAGATTTGATGTTTACTGGTTTTAGCGCTGGTCTTTTCGATTTGGAAGCCGTGAAACAATACAGAACGCAACTTTATACCCTCACTGCTATAAAGTTAACGAACCGTACTAATCAAGTTCAGCCTATCATTTACAGTCACCTTGAAAATAATGGGTACATCACGGCAAGCAGCCAACACAGAACTGTTATGGCAAAAGGGAGTAATGGCCAATCAACTCTGCTTTACTACGTGACC
Source organism: Vibrio sp. Evd11 (assembly GCF_900382755.1). NCBI lineage: Bacteria > Pseudomonadati > Pseudomonadota > Gammaproteobacteria > Vibrionales > Vibrionaceae > Vibrio > Vibrio sp. Evd11. The sequence continues at coordinate 16,031 of NZ_OSDX01000007.1, read as the reverse complement.
AAAAAACCGTTGTCAGAAAATAGCGATTTCTTATAGCAACTCTTTAACATGTGGAAATTTAAGGGCTCTAAAAGAGCCCTTTTTGCTATTTAATGGATGCGTGTTGACCGTATTTTTGGCGTTTATTTTAGCGCTTACTTTCTGATTCTGCGTAAAAGCAAATTAACAGGGAGTTTGAACTTATGACTAATCTAAACAAAGTCCTCATGCTTTGCGGCGGTATAACAATATTGGGGCTACTGTACCGTGCTAGTACAGACGTTGGTGTTAATGATATTAATTCTCAACAAGAAAGTGAGCAAGGTAGGTTTCATGAAATGAATGTCGTTGAAGAAGACTTAACTCTAAACAACACTAAGTCTACGCTAAACACTATCATGGCTGAAAAGAAGCAAGCCGACGCCAAGATTGATGACTTAGAAACTGAGCAGGAATTTCTTAGAAACAAGATAGCTTCCATGGAACGCCAGAAGCAAGCGACACAAAGTGCGAATCCTGACTATGAATTGTTGGTTAATGATTTTAAGCAGATGCGCGCAGACTTTGAACAATTGAAGAACAATAAAGGTAATGATGTTGATAGCCCAAACATCGAGGATACTGAGTTAGTTCCTATTGGCGTTACCGACTACGAAGAAACTGGTACCGAAGTTTCACCTATCTCAAATAATTCCATTGTTGATATGTTAGTACAACCTGCAATGGATATGGTTGGTGTTGATTCAACAATGGTCGTCCAGAATCCCGATATAGTTCAACCCATAGATACACCAACGTCTTCTAATGCTTCTGCTGATCAATACGTTTGGATTAAACAGTCAGATGTAACCTATGTGCAAAATGAGGATGGCACTACTACAGCCGTCTATCCACAAAGCATAGACCCAAGTGAATCAAATCCTATTCTTGAAACGAATCAATCAAGTAACTTAGGCGACTTCCAAGAGGATGAATCAAAGCCTGAAATACCTATCTATACAGTACCTCAAAACTCTACATTGTTTGGTTCTGTCGGAATGTCAGCAATACTTGGCCGCGTTCCTATAGGCAATGAACTGAACAATCCTTTTCGTTTTAAAGTGTCGGTTGGTGTAGACAACCTTGCGACGAATAACCTATTTATGCCGAATCTGGCCACTATGGTTGTATCTGGCTATGCAGAAGGTGATTTTACTCTAGAGTGCGCCCGAGGAATGATAGACAAAGTAACGTTCACATTTAAGGACAGCACTGTTAGAGAGATTACATCTAGTGCGGAAGACAGCTTAGGTTGGATTTCAGACGCTTATGGAGTGCCTTGTATAAGTGGCGAGTATATTACGAATTTTCCTGAATATATGGCTAAACAAGCCGGACTGACTGCACTTTCTAGCTTTGCTGGCGCTATTGCCGATTCAGCAGTTACAACGACTACTAACGTTGATGGTGTAACAACACAAATAGTAAACGACTCGACCAAAAACGCGCTTGGTGAAGGCTTTCAATCTGGTACCAACGAAATAACTAAATGGTACGCAGAAAGACAAGGTAGTGCTTTTGATGTTGTCTTTGTCCCTACGGGTGAACCTGTAGTTATAAATATCGAAAAAGCACTACATATTGATTACGAACCAGAAGGGCGCAAATTGATTCATGCTGACAATGCTAGGGAGTATCTAGGATGGTAAGGGCTACAATATTAATTCTTTCACTCTTAATTGTTGGCTGCTCATCCGGTGGTAACGAGAAAGACAGAATCATTCCTAAATCGAACGAAACGATGAAGGACATATACCAGAATGGGGGAAGAACCGAAGAAGGTTCGATAGCTTATGATCAGCAATTTCAAAGCCATCAAAACGAGCTTTTAAAGCGTGGGCTACTTGGGTCCGAACAGAATACTGACATATATCGTCTCAACAAAGTTACTACTCAATCCAATTTTTCAAAGTTACACAACCCAACAATTTACTTATATTTCCCTCCAAAATTGTCTGAAAAAGACGGTATGCCGATCCCCGCATGGATGACGGAATTTAAAATGTATGACCGCGACGAATACGTGTTTGGCGTCAATATCAAAGGAGAGCGTCAATGACAATTTTTAAAAAACTAATTGATTCGGTAGTAAAGCCATTCATACCGGGTAACGACTTTACACAGAAGCAACTAGAGGACATGTATTCAACCGATTTGCCTAATTTTGTATCAATGCTGCCTTATGCCGGGTACGACAAAGATAGTAAAACGTTCATTATGGAAGATCTTGTTTCTAGAGGTGTTAGCTTTACTATCTTACCGATACCAACCGAAGGGAAAACAGGTGCTCAACTTCAAATTAGTAGAGACGCTATAAAGAGTCTTTACGATGAAATTGAAGAGCGAGATAGTGGGCGTTGGGTTCTTCAAGAGTTCACATACGAAGACAATTCTGTTGACGCTATTATTGAGCGAATGCGCGACTACGTACTACCACATGCAAAAGGCACGGTATTTACAGAACAATACATAAAGATGATGGAGAGACACTACAGAACTCTCCAAAAAGAAGAAGGGCTGTACAAAGATACCGCTGTTACGAATCAACCTTGGCGGTTCAAGATGCCAAGAACAAAACTAATCTTATACCGCCGTCAAACTCCATCTGATATTAGGAATTTCAAAAACGGCAAACACAGTCCTGTTACTGAAATCAACGAACTTGTAGAAAATTTCAAAGTTAAGCTATCTCAAGCTGGCGTTAAGTACCAACAAGACGACGACATTAATCTATTTACTTGGTTGTTCAAATTCTTTAACCAAAACCCTGATAAAAGCATCTTCGAAAACAAAGAAGATTATTACGAAAGAATGTGCGATATAGATACGGATCTTTTAACAGGAACGGATTTGTGTGAGGCATTACTCTCAGACCAACCAAGAAGTGACGTAGAAGATAATTGTTGGTATTTCAATGAGCGTCCTGTTCGGTTCCTCCGTTTCTCTAGCTTACGCAAGGCACCAAGAATCGGAGCTTTAACCGGAGAGGTTTCTAGTGGTTCAGGTGCCCATGAAACTAACTTTAGTGTAATGGATGCTTTGCCAAGCTCAGTAGTATTGGCTAAAACAGTGGTTTTTTCACCCCAACCTGAATTTGATAAGCGATTCCGGGTAACCGCTAAAAGTGCTCAAAGTGGCTCCAATGAAGCGAAAGAAGCTGCAGCGAATCTAAGCGCATTGGAAGAAAGCATTGGGTCTGGTGAAAAGAAGGTATCCGTAACTATGGGTATCTATATTTCAGGTGACAACCTCGTTGATTTAGAAGCCAATCAAAGAAAGACACTTACCGTCTTAAACAATGCTGGACTTATGCTTTATAAAGATAAGGTCGATGGTCTAGCCCTCAAATCATACGTCAACCATTTACCGATGAACTTTCGTCCTGAGAAGGATAATGGGTATTATCTGCGCTCTATGTGGGCTCAACACTGTGCCAATTTGTTCTTTGGATTCAGCAGAGGGGAAGGTACAGGGAATCCTTGCTTTGCTTTCTTTAATCGTTCCGGTAGTCCCGTGTTCTTTGACCCCTTTTCTAAAGCGGATCACGAAGCTACTGGTTTCGGAATGATACTAGGTAGTACTGGTTCCGGTAAATCCGTGACTATATCAAGTATGGTTACGTCTTTAGCTGCCATGCGACTCCCACGAACATTCATTATTGAATACGGGGATAGTTTTGTAATGGCGGCTAAAGATTGGGAAATGAAAAAGCTATCCGTAAACTACATACGCGTTATGCCTGATAGTGCTCCGCGTCTTGCCCCGTTCTCCAACATAGATCGAATCTTAGAAGATATACCTGAAAGTGATATGGCCAACAAACTCGATGACTTCGAAGACATTGATTACGTTGATCTTGATGATGTGGCGGATAAGAAAGATGTAAGTCAGAAAGGCGATCCAATATCAGAGTTAGAATTGGTCCTCTTATTAATGGCCACTGGTTCAGAGGAATCCGAATTAGCTCGTTTCACGCGTGCTGATCGTAGTTTACTTCGTCGTGCTTTGGTTGATACAGCAAAACGACAAAGAGCGAAGGGGCTTGCCGAAGGGTTAGGTAAAGCAAAACCCACAATCGTCAGTGACATTATTGAAACTATTGAAATGTACGTTAAGGATATGACGCTTGAACTTCACGAAACAAAAAGACTTTTCTTGAAAGAAATCGCGCTTTCTTTAGAGGCATTTACAACAGGTATAAACGACACTCTTTTCAATAAACCTGCAGAAGCTTGGCCAGATACCGATATAACTGTATTTAACTTGGGATTACTTTCACAAGATGGTAATGCGGCTCAACTTAATGTAGCCGTGCTTTCGCTAATGCAACATATAAACAATCTCAGTGAAGCTTATCAATACGAAGAACGTGAAGTGGTTTCATTTACAGATGAAGCTCACTTGCTTTTGAATAACCAAGTTCTAGGGAAGATCTTAACCAGAGTCGTTAAAACTGCCCGTAAGCTTGGCCACAATCCATTTTTCGCCACTCAAGATTGTGATGATTTGAAAGGTGAATCCGCCAAAATTCTTAATAATATCGAATGGTTTTATTGCCTGAATTTTAGGTTGAAAGAAGCCCGAAAAATACAACAGTTATGTAACCTTTCCGAAGAAGATGTTCACTTAATGACAAGCGCAAGAAAGCTAGATAAGGCATATACAGAAGGCGTTGTGATTTCTACTAGACAACGGATCATGTTTAGAAATACACCGCCATCTTTAGTGCTAGCGCAATCTATGACAGATAAAAGCGAAAAGGCAGCGCGTACCAAGTTTATGAGAGAAAACGGAATAACCGATGAACTAGAAGCTGTATATGAAATGGCAAATCAGTTAGACGGTTACCGAGGGATTGAAGGGAAAATTGACTATCAAGAGGTTTTAAGAGAATGCGCTTAGTATATAAATTTTTAAAAGCCGGTGTCCTGTTGTGTTCAGCTTTAGCAACCGGAGCTAACGCCGAAGTATTACACCATGATAGCAACCCATACCTTAATGACCAATACGAGATTATTAAGTACATGTTTATTGATCTTGAAGTGTCGAAGCCTAGTGATAAAGAAGTGCGAATTGTAATACCAACGGATTACGGATTTCAAACTGGTAAATTTCATTTGAAACGTCCTATGAAAGACAAGCTTCGTCAATTATCTAAAGTACTAAATGACTACCCTGAATCGACAATAGATGTAGTAGGGCACACTGATTCTATAGGGAAGGAATCGGCAAATATGCTACTTGGGCAGCGTCGAGCCGAATCAGTGAGCAAAGTTTTACTCGAAGGTAAAGTTAATCCATATCGAATAGACACCTTTTCCGAGGGAGAAGAGTTACCTAAATGTTCAAATGCTTCCAAGGAGGGGCGGGAATGTAACCGTCGAGTTGAACTATATGTAATGCTTGAAAAAGAACTGGCCCGTTTTTAATGCGTAGTCACATTCTACTAGGGCTAGTTATAGCAGCTTTAGCCAGCCCTTCTAATGCATCAGAGAAGCTTAGAAAAGTAGTATGGTTAACTACTACTTCACAGGTAACCAAGAGTGACCTTGAAGCAGCTCGATCCGCTGTAGGAAGAAGTGAGTTTCAATATTTTAAACTTGATGAAACAAAAAAGATTTTAACTTACTTCGAAAATCAATTTCCCAAAGAGCTTCTAAACCGAAGTGACAAAGAAAAGAACGAGTACTTAGCTAAAAACATACACCCGCGAATTAAAGCTTACGCTGCGGATATGATGCGTAGTGATATGGGCGTTGTTTTAGCCAAGATGTATCGATTAGATAGGTTACCTGCCGTGGTCATTAACGATAAGTACATCACTTATGGTGTATCGGTGGAAGACTCTATAAGCGCTTTCAAAGCTAGTAGGTAAATATGGAAATTCAATCGAAATTACCACTCTTTTTTTGTTTGAGTTTATTTCACTTTCAAGCAAATGCCGTTGGGCTACCAGACCTATCTAAGATTTCCGAAATTCAACAAGCTGCCGACTCAGCGAGTCAGCTTGGAGATATGGCACAAGGTGTAGCCGCAGTTGGGTCTTTGGCAATTGGTGGTGGTGGCACTATGGCCATTACCGCTGTTTCGGAAACCATTACAGATACCCTAAGAGAGCCATGGGGAGCTATGGACGAGTACTCTTATGCACTAATGAACGATCTAGGTAAATTACCTGAATTGTTTAGTTGTTTGGAATACTCAATCGTCGGCTCTTGCCTGTCTGTTCGATGGACGATGTTTGGCCCCAAGTTTACGCACGGCTTCGCTGTCGAGCATTTCGTCAGAGATACGCATGTAGAGGTTGTATCACAAGCACCTTCTATCGAGCCCTTTGAGTTTGTTGCAGGGTCGGTTTACCCAAGCTCAGTAGGTGTACTTGAAGACCTTTTTCTTGTGTACCCTTACACTTGGAAAATTTCAAGATGGTCTGGTTCCGGCTTAATAAGTATGGTGGGGCGCGGTATCGATGCGTTACTTGAAAATGCACCGGGTCAAACTTCAACTTCTTCGGACAATAAATACTTGTATCGTGATGTACAGGTAAGCGGCAATATGGAAATGGGAATGCACACATCTATTGCAAGTGCTTTCTTAGGATGGGCAGGGTATTGCAACCTTCCTACAGTTCCGGGGAATGTATACTACAACTCTACATTGGATTTGTTTTCTTGGCGTTGGTTAGCCACCTCAGAAGTTATATTGACAGGGTTATATCAAGCGCATCATCTAGCTTGGAATGACATTGGAAACTCATTTGGTTCAACAATGCCGCGGTCAGGTTATCAAAACACCCCAAATAAGTTCAAAGCAGCTGTAACTGCCGCTGTTAGAGGCACTAGCATAGCTGCAGAAAACAGGTGGATGTATTCTGGCGCCGCAGGATTACACATCTACATGCCATTACCAGATTTTGCTACTAGTAGTTTTACAGGTGGCCAATATAAAACGCCTCAAGACGCACAATCTTTCAAACTTGATATGGTTTATCCCTATCAACAAAAGCGTTGTACCCGTTATGAAGGGAATTTACCAGGTGTGTTTGATGTATCCCAAGCCGCATTTGATGATGTAAGAACAGCAAAGTTCATGAGTAGTAACCCTCAGGGTTCTGCAATTTTTAAATTATATAGACCAATCAGATGTTGTAGAAAAAACGGAAGCAAGGTTTACAGCATTGTTTCTCCGGGGCCAATAGGAAAACCTAGATAACAATGATGCATTAAAGGTCGCTATTAATTGATTTAAAATGCTATTATTTTATAAATCACACGCGATTTGATCGCTCATTTAACAGATAACCTAATAATCATAATGTTAATGGGAGATAAGAACGTGTCTAACTTAAAACAAAATCATATCGTAGCTGGATCATTATTGACCATGTTACTTTTATCGCTTAGTAGCTACGCCGGAGTTTCTGAGATTAAAAACTCAGGAAAAGCCAAACCATATTCAAAAACTGAATCCTTAGGTGCAACAAAAACCAAGCCCGGTTTTATTACTGATTCACTTGGCAGTTCGAACTGGAAGCCAAGGTTAGATTTAAGTAATGGAGTTGGTGCACCATCAATCAACCTAGCAAACTCATCGGGAAGTAATACTTCTATAGGGAGTCAGATTTCTAATTCAAAGCCTAAGCCGGGGTGGTGGCATAAGAAGTCTTATAAACCTAATGGTGTTACGCTTTATAGCATTTCATCTGTAGGCTCTTGCCAAACGAAAGGAATATGGGCAAGGTTAGAAACAACGCATACAACAAGAAGCTGTAGAAAAGGCGGAAGGGGAGAATCGAACGAATGTTCTACTGGCACCACCTATACCTATACCTACTATAAATGCCAATAGGCAAATAACAGCCCCTCATGTGAGGGGCATCTAATCTACAGTTTCCTTCTATATCTAACCTCTTTTTTATTTGCACAAAAATATCCATTCAACTAATATCATCTTACATGCGTATGAAATTCGCTCACTTAACTTAATTTTAAACATTAAATTAATTTCTGAGGTTTTCGTATGCCATTTCATAAAAATTCAATCGCACTGCTATGTACACTAATGTCTGCAGTAGTGTTTTCACCTTTAGCTGTGTCCGGTGTTGCAGACCTAAAATTAAAAGGTTCTGTTAAGGGATATAACCTAATCGAAGACTCAATCACATCTTCACAATCAAACCCTGGATTTGTGACTAACTCTTTGGGGAGCGATAACTACTCTCCAAAAATCAGTCTTAACGGTTCTCGTGGAAAACCAGCCGCAATCGATTTGACTAACGGGACAGGATCGCCAGCAATAAACCTATCAAGAACTAATGGGTATAATACAAACATAGCCTCTCTTAGCTCAGCAGAACCTTGGAAATCGGTTTGGAGTGGAAGCTCCACGGGAAGAATCGCCATCCCTCGCCACGCGAAAGAAGTGTTTGTAAAATACAAAAAAGGGTCGACGTATAGCAGTGCGGCTTTTCCTGTGAATGCAGGAACCGTCACTATCGACAGCATAAGCAAAAACTGGACTTCAAACTCATCAAACCATGACCGTTCGTGCTCAGCAACGGCCACCGCGAGATATTCTAACTATAATGTGTCCGGACAATTCGCGCGGGGCTCGTATTCTCAGTGTGATGTTGCGATATACATCACCAAAGTGATGTATCGTTAATTTATCTTTATCCCTTTCTTTACAGTCGGCTTCCGTTTTTGCGGTTGAAAATGGCACGACGGTGGGTTGGCAAAATGATTTTGATGACATGTCAAGAGCCGTTAGAGTTCCTGAATCTGGTTACTACATAGTAAATCTGAACGCCAGTGGCAATAGAGGATCAAGTACTCTCTACATAGCATCATAATCCGGTTTTTATTATGGGACGTCAGTAACGTTCTCCAATTCTGCACTCGGAGTTAGAGCTATAAATGTTGTAATTTATGGACTTGGTAATCATTCTACGCCGTCAATTGAGAGCATCTATAAATTAAACAATTAAAATTTACAATTTTGCTCTTGTAGCAAAACGTTACTACCGCTTAGGTAACACTTCGAACGCGAAGCGCGGTTAACTTAACTTTGAACCCGAAAGGGTCTATAAAAGGATAAACAAAATGGATCTTACTAAAAACATCGTAATACTTGCTGGCGTGTATGCAGACCAATTTGACATTGAGATCAAAATCAACAGTCAAGGGGTTGCTGCAACGGACGGGAAGATTGTTTACATACCGAAGCCAAAGCCTGAATATGAAGCGATTACATGGGGCTACTGTGCTCATGAAGCAGGGCACGTTCGAGACACTGATAATGACTTGATCATTAAGACTAAGAAAGAAAACCCGTTCTTAGGCTGGATGTTAAACCTCGTTGAAGATACACGTATTGAACGTGTACAGATCGAGTATTTTCCAGGTGTCAAAAAACATTTCGATAAGCTAAATGTACAAGTTCTAAAGTACGATTGGGAAGAGTCCCAAAACCAAGAACTTTCAAAACTGCTTGTTGATTATGTGTTCTATTATATTCGCGGATATATCCCAAATTATCCAATTTGGGATCAAGGAACCAAAGAGCTTCAAGTGGAGCTTAACCGTCGTTATAACTTACTTTTCATGTACAGCTTTAACCAGTTACTAGACAAAGCAAGGTATATCCAAACCACAAAAGATGCTCTTGAACTAGCCAAAGAGATTCTTGAGTATCTTGGAAGTGCTGCCGACGAAGAAGACTCTAACGACGATTCACAAGGTGATGACTCTGACGACGATTCACAAGGTGGTGACTCTGACGACGATTCACAAGGTGGTGACTCTGACGACGATTCACAAAGTGGTAAACAATCAAATTCTGATTCGAAAGATGATGAACAAAGTTCAAGCCAAAACAGCGGTGACAATACTAGCGCATCAAACAGCGGCGATAATGTTTCTGACGACCAATCACCTAAAGGGCAACCTTTAGATGATGAAGCTAAAGAGGCTCTTAAAGCGGCTATTGCGAAAACACTCGATGATCTTGGTTCAGGCGATTTGGGGGATACGCTGAAAGATATTCTTTCGGATAGTAAAACTCAAGAACGCCTTACTGATGAAGAGCGTTATGCGTTAGGTGAAGTGAAAGAGAATCATATTTCTATTTCTCAAGCACAAATTGATACTGCAGCTCAATTTTCTGCGCAAACAACTGGTGAGTTACGTAACGGCTTAATTAGACTGATCGAAGATCAAACTAGAAGCCAACGCGTAACAAGTCGAAAAGGGCGTAGACTCGCAAAGGGTAAAGTGCATCGTCTTATTACTGGTGATACTCGCATCTTTAAACGTAAGTTTACGGAGCGCGATGAAATTAGTTGTGATGTCGCCGTGTTAGCGGATTACTCATACTCTATGGGATCTGATATTTCTAGCGTTAAAACAGCCACCTATGCTTTATTGGACTGTTTAAGCAAGATTGAAGGTGCTAATACATGTGCTTATGGTTTTGGTGGTACCGGTATTCTTGAAATCCAGAAGCCAAATCAAAGTTTTGACATGGGAGTAAAAGGGAGAATTTTTTCTCTTGTTGCTGGTGGTGGTACACCTGCAACCGAAGCATATTGGGCAGCAATCCAAGCGTTTCGACGTATGGGAGCAAGTAAGAAAGTTGCCATTATGGTGACTGATGGTGAACCAAATGACCAACAGGCTACTTCTAATATGGTTCAGGCCATGAAGAAGCAAGACATTCGCGTGATTGCAGTTGGTGTAGGCGTAGACTCTAGAGCTCATAAAATCTTTAATGGTATTTATGGTTCAAATGAATGGGTTTATGTTCAAAGCTTTGGTGACTTACCTCGCGAACTTTTACGAGTTGCGAAGGAGGTTATCTAATTTAATGTAAGAGGTACTATGAGGCATATACTAGTGTGTATGTGCCTTATAAATCCGAAAGGATCTTTAGAAGGAAAGTATCATGAAGAGAGATTTTGAAGCTGAGAAAATACAGTTCTATGACGAAATAGAAAGGTATGGATGGCTTAAAATTTTAGAAGAAGCAACACCGTTAGATAATGCAATACAATACGTTGGAACCAAAAACTCTAATCGTTTTGATATTTGCCCGTCTTACGCATGTAGTGAACATCAACTTTGGTCTAAAACTAAAACTGGTAAAGCTACTGGTAACTTTGAATTGTTTCCAGATGCTAATTTTACCGGAGCAGGATACTGTCATAAGTGCAAAACACGTTTTTCACGTTTTGATATTATCATGGAGTTTCAAGGCTGGACGTTCAGTGATGCAGCCAAAGAAGTTAAACACATCATTGGTTTCAAACCTGATCCAAACTATCGTCCAAAACCAAAGGTTCATAAACCTGTTGCTACTGGGCCAAAAGAACCTACACAGAGTGATTTGAGAGACGCAAAGCGCCTCAAGAAAAAAATGAATGATGTGTGGGAGCAAGCCGTTTTCTTAAATAATGAAATAGCTTTACCCGCAGCTAGATACTTTGCAAGTAGAGGTATAACTAACTTACATGCGGCAATGAAGAATGAAGTCAAGTACCACCCTCAGATGCCCTTCTATATCCCGATTTCGCACCCAAGCGAAGATAGGAAACCAGAAGACGCAAATGAACGGTTGGATTTGATTGATTACTGTCAAACACATCCTAGCTTCGACTGTTTCTATGAGAAAACAATAGATGGTGTTAACGCGCCTACTATGGCTAATATGGGTCTTCATCCTTGTTTGTTGATTATGGTTCGTACTAAGTATGGTGAACCTCGTCGGCTACATCGCATTTTCTTGGATGAAAATGGTGATAAAGCTAGCTTTTCGCAAGCTGGCTTTGAGGTTAAGAAGATGATGCCCGGTGGATACGGACTCGATATAACAGGGTGCAGTTGTTATATCGATAATGTATCGAAAGTTGTTGGCGTCGGTGAAGGCTTTGAGACGGTTTTAGCCGTTAAACAAGCTACTGAAATGCCAATGGATTGCGCAATAAACGCTGGTGGTATTAAAAACTACCAACCAAGAGACGGCGTAACCCATGTCTTTATTTTCGAAGATAAAGACGCATCAATGACAGGTGAGAATGTTTCTTTAGAATGCGAGGAACGTTTAGTAAAAGAGGGGTATTACGTTTTACGCGTACCACCACCAATTGAACTAGGGAACAGGAAGTCTATAGATTGGCTCGATGTTCTTAACGAGATAGGAGTTTCGGGGTTTCCTGAGGCAGCTATGCGTTGGCGTGAATTGTTATAAAATATGAGGGTATACCCTCATTTTAAAGTCTACTATTCAGTGGCTTTTAAAATGAGCATACCGCCGAAAGGCATTGAAAAAAGGATAAACCATGACTAAACACACTTTGCACATTCATACGAATGAAACACACTTTTTCATGAAAGACGGTGAATCATTCATCAATGTTTTTTGGAAAATCGATTTCAATCGTGATTTAGATCTGTACTTTCATAAGAAGAAATATATCCACGATTTTGACATGTTCAAAGACGGTGTAGGCCGCTTAGAAATTAGGTTTAAACGTTCCCCTGCGAAACTTAAACCTGAACACATTGCGTATATTGAAACTTTAGCTGCAAAGCATATCGTATCAAACTCAGGCATAAATGCGTTCGGTTTCTCTGATGACAATCACTCTATCCGTCGGGACCAACTTGAAATCTTAGTTAGTAACCCGGACAGTGCTAAATTGATTGATCGTAAAGGAGTAGAGCAATCGTTTTTTGATAAGTACTCTGCTTTGGCTGCATTATCATCACCACCTGCCGCGTACTTATATGGTGTAAGTGCCGAATATTCCGATGACATTAGTTGGTTACAACCTTACATCGAAAGTGACCTTAACTTTGAAAATTATAACAAAGCTGTTGATATTCAAATCATTTCGAATGACCATCATCACACATCATTGGGTAACATGATCGTTGATTACCGTTCTGTACAAGAATGGATGGGTACCGAATTAATTAAGTTTCAACAAGAAGAGGAAGGGGGGTTGTTTCCACGACCATACCAACTTGTTGTTGAAGGCTTAAAGAGCATGACTAACATTATCTACAAAGACAGTAAATTCCTTGAGAATTTACGAGAAAAGTTTGGCGCGGATTGTTTAATTTTGACTGATAAAGACTACAGTACAATGATTCAGGTTCAGCCCGTAGACCCTGAAAACCAATTGTATAAAGTCTTGGGCGTTCGCCATCATATTCCGGTAGCAAAATTAGAGCGTATGCAAGCTAAAGGTTATGCACTTGATATTGAGTTAAATGCGACACCTGAACAACTGGAAGCGTCGAGACAGCGTTATTCCGAAGCGCAAGAAAGAACGAAAAAAACTCGTATGCACCGCAAATCACTCCGGGGCTAATCAAGTAAAAAAGGCTGCCAATTGGCAGCCTTTTTAGTCTTTATCAGTGCAAACCCCAACAATTGCTGTCAACACATAAGCAACTAAGAGGTAGTAATACTTATTTAGGCCCAATTTATGTGTAACGATAAACGCCACAACGAAAACCGAGGCTAATTGCATAGAAGAAAGATCGAATAACATGGTTGTACTCCAACTAAAATTTGATTCCTAAGTACCATAATATCATCGTAAATTTGCGCGCAAGTCGGCGCCGAAAGCAAGATTATGGCTTGGTTACTCTTTAGTCATTGACGATTTTATTGAATGCACATATATTTACTAATGATCATCAAAAACACGCTGAAAAGCCAATTCAACACTCCATGAGTACATCGCTAAAAAATTTGTGTTTAGCCATGTACTTATTTTGCTCTTGTAGCAAAACGTCACCGCCGTTTAAGTGACACCTCTAATGAGAGGCACGGCTTACCTCACATCTTTGCCAACCAAGGCTACGTACCCGAAAGGGTCTGACTTTTACAGTCATAAGGATAAACACCCATGTATAAAATCTACTTAGACTATCTGAGTAATAGGATTGTTGTGTGGCTCTTATTGAACGTTCATTCGCTCAATGGAAACATAACTAGGTGCAATAACTTTTTAAACAAAGTTTATGTATCTGTTGCGATCTTATTTACTGTGCTATTAGGTACTTATTTCGCTCATAAGGCCGGGTATATGAGCTATTCATTATTCAGCCCTAACCTATTTGTTCTGTTTGCTTTTATGTACAGAATGATGGATGAACTTTTGAGCGTTGTTGATCATATCAAGTCAAATAACCTTCACATATTAATTGCTTAGGTGGGTTTGACATGGATGAATATGAAGACTTAATAGATTTTTACCGTGATTCAATCGAACTCTATCACGGTAACGTCAATGCTTTTTACACACTCAAAGTAAAAGACATCGATGAGCTAGCTCAGAGACTTGAACAGTACCTAGACCACTTAATCTACATGTTATATGTATCCTTTAGGGCACAACATGATGATGGGTTACTGGAATCTGTTCATCGCAAGAGAGACGATCAGGTTGTATGCGTCGTTAATGACACGTTCACACCTGGTAATTACTGCGTGATTTTATATCACCAATCGAAACCGGCTTTTGACTACCGATTTAGCTCATTAAAAAGGGCGTATAGAGAAGTAATCAACTTAGGTTTCACACAACCGAAACTAGGTGCTCTTGAAGAACACTTAGAAACTTATGTTTAATTTGTAGAACCCGAAAGGGTCAACTGAAAAGGAAAAACTATGAGTACATTATTTGTAGCTTTAGCTTGTGCGATTGCATTAGTAGCGCTTCCACATTTACTTGTGATGTTTGCAGCCAACTTAGCACGATCTTGCGGCATGTTGTTCTCGATGCTCTTTACAGCGGTGAAGAAGTGTTTTATTTCATTGTTTAAAGGCATTGTGTGGATTTTTAAGATCCCACTGAACGTAGCGAAAGAGTTCATTGAAGCCTGTCAGGTTTGGCAAACTCTCTTCAAAAAAGGTGTTGATTCTAATAAGAAACAACATGCGTTCAAACAAGCTGTAAGAAACAAGAACAAAAGAAACAAATTAGCTAATCAATACGATGAAGTTTTCTATGAAGCTAACAGTGCCTTAATGACCCTTAAAGCTAATCAAAGCGACCAAGGAACATGCATAGAGAATGATAATTGTGAGCTAGATAGCCCTACTTTTTTAAGAAAGAAAATATTCCAAACCAACAGTCACGGTGCTTTACGTCGTGATGATTTTGGGTTTCCTATTAAAACCACTGTAGCGTCAATGTTTTCTCAACCAGAGTCGTTTGAAGATCAGGAAACGGTTACCGTTTCTCAGTCTACAGAGTCTCAAACAGTAAACACCAGTGAATACACTGACTCGTCCTTCTACATAGATGAAGAGGGTTTCGAGCCTGAGTTTGATCCTTCATTAGATGTTTTACAACCGTAAATAAAATAGAGTAGGGGCTAATCAGCCCCTCTCATGTTTTTTAACCGATATGCGCCTATAACTGGACTTATATCAGTTAAAAAATTTTGCTCTATGAGCAAAACGTTACCACTGCTTAGGTAACACCCTAAATGTAGGGCTGCAGTACATACAACAATTTACCCGAAAGGGTCTTCTAGAAGGAAAAACACTATGGCATATCGTAATTTATTTGAGACGTTTGGTAACTTATGTGCTGATCCAGAACTTGTGCAAACACCTAATGGACCAGTAACTAAGATTCGCGTTGCTTCAACAAAAAGATGGAAGCAAGGGCCAGAGAAGACACCGATGGAGAAAACGGACTTTTTCAATATAGACCTTTGGGGTCAGCATGGAAAATACGCTTATGAATATCTACGTTGTGGTTATTCAGTATCTATCAAGGCTTCACTGTGTACCCGTACTTGGGTTGATAAAGAAACACAAAAATCAATGAGTACCATTGATATAGTAGTTTCAGACAGACAACATGAGATTCAAATTCTACACGTACCACAATCTCTAAAAAGTACTCCATCTAAGCAGCAAGCCGCGCCACAGCAGCAGCCGTATACGCCGCAGAGTGAGCAGCAAGCCGCACCACAGAAGCAGCCGTATAC
>NZ_OSDX01000024.1:0-66047 GCF_900382755.1 Vibrio sp. Evd11 | reverse complement strand
TCTGACAGCTCTGGAGGATCGTTCAACCGATCACTTTAGTCCTAACTGATCGGCATTAGGGCAATAGCTCAACCTTTTTCATATTCAAATATTCTGACTAACTTCATCAATGCTTTTTCTGGTTAAGTGGTGCTAAATCCGTATCATAGGTGAACCACATCAAATAATTAGAAGCATCATGTCACAACACCATCCGATCCAAGGCGCTAGCTGGATGCTAACCGCAGGCCTAGCCTTTGCCGTTATTAACAGCCTAACTCAAATCGCTAGCATTCATTTCGGACTTACTTCTACTACCGTTGCCGTCATTCAATACGCCATCGCGTTGTTCGCTATTCTTCCTTACCTGAAAACGCTGGGCATTCGCCGCGCGCTAAAAACCGACAACCTCAAGTTGCATGTATTCCGTGTGTTTTTATCGGTGATTGGTATTCAACTTTGGATATGGGCGCTGGCTTACCCAGTTCCTATTTGGCAAGGCATTGCCCTTCTCATGACGTCGCCACTGTTTGCAACCATAGGTTCAGGGCTTTTCCTCAAGGAGAAAGTTGGAGCTGCTCGCTGGGGCGCGACCTTAGCAGGTTTCGTGGGTGCGATGGTGATTCTAGAGCCGTGGGCTGAAGACTTTAACTGGGCAACGCTACTACCGATTGGCGCCGCTTTCTTTTGGGCATGCTACTCGCTCATGGTGAAAAAGCTCTCTTCACAAGACAGTCCTTCAACCATGGTGGTCTACCTTTTGCTATTGATTACGCCATTTAACATCCTACTTGCTGCGCCAGATTGGCAGACTCCAAGCGGCGGTACGATTTGGGCTATCTTAATTGTCATCGGTGTTATGACGGCACTCGCTCAATGGGCAATTGTAAAAGCCTACTCAGTCGCTGATGCTTCATTCGTACAACCTTTTGACCACGCAAAATTACCGCTAAATGTCCTAGCAGGTTGGATTGTATTTAGCTGGGTTCCACCGGGTCGTTTATGGCTAGGGGCTGCTATTATTATTGCGTCAGTCGCATTTATAACGCACTGGGAAACGAAAAAGCCGTCAAAACTGAAGAAAGTTTAGGGTTAGTGAAATAAATAGTTCAACTGTCCGTTCTATATGGATAAGAGAATTCAAACGAGGCCGTAACCATGAAGAAACCAGTCAAGATTACACTATACCGTTGGGCAGGCAGCTGGGGTCCATTTAAAGTTAATATCCCATGTGGGGAATGTACCCTTACCAAAGACATTCTTAAGGATACTTTTGAGAATGAGTTATCAGATGTCGATGTCGAACTGGAAGTGAAAGATTGGTTATCTCATTGGTGGGAACCACTCAAGCTGGGTTCTTGGCATGCGCCGATTCTTGTCGTTGAAGGCAAGGTTGTTAGCCAAGGCGAAGCACTCAATCGTGGAGTGTTAGTTCAATCAGTAATCAAAGAGTGGACGAAACGAGACAGCCTGAAAGGCAACATTGTTTACGGGAAAGCGACATGCCCATTCTGCGTCAAAGCAAAGAAAATGCTTGATGAAGCGGGTGTGGAGTACCAATACCACGATGTCGTGAAAGACAGCGCCGCTCTATATCGCATGATTCCAGAAGTAAAAGCGCACATTGGTGAAAAAACACCAGTCACCGTCCCTCAGATCTGGCTTGATGGTAAATACATTGGCGGAGCAGACAACTTAGAAGCTTGGATGAAAGAAAATGGTCTAGATTCCATTCCAAACAACGTTGTCGATTTATCTAACCAATCGGCTAGTTGATCTCCAAAGCTCGCTGAATAAGCTGAATAAGCTGCTGAGTTAAAAGATTTTTTGTGTCCATCCACAATAAAAAAGAGCGTTGAATGTCATCAATTGCTCAAACGAAAAAGGCCTTAAACTTCATTGAGTTTAAGGCCTTTTAAAATTCCGTTTTAAAAAATGCTTACTTAGACATTTTCTTCATCATTCGCTTAAAGAACGATGGTTTCTTAGGCTTTGACTTGCCATACAATGTTTCGTGCATCATGTTTTTTGCTACAATTTGGCCAAGGTATGCGTGGCCTAGTTCGTAATTCATGCTTATCTCCGCACATAATCAGTTTTCTTATGCGCGGATTCTACACTTAAAGCACCCAAAAACAAGACATACATCACACTTTTATGTAATTAAATTCCGAGTTTACATATGAGTTTATAAATAGAACGCAATAAAAAAGCAGCTCAATAAGCTGCTTTTAGAAAAAGGCTGAGTTCTAAAAAACCGTTAGTTCTAAAGATACCTTTCAAACGAAGCTGTTATAACACTAGCTGCGCTTTGGCTGTCTGTAAGTTTTACCAGCAATCTGGTACGTATCTTTTTGCTTTAATTCGAACATTGTCTCGAAGAACCAAGCTGCAAATTTGATTAAGTCATCGCCTTCGTTCATAACGTGTTCGATGTACTCTTGCTCTTCGCCTTGTTCATTCTCTTGAAGCGTCACGTGGTAAATACGCTTTTCGCCGTCAACTTCAGCTAACGCAAATTGACCAGTCAGTGATTCTGCAGCCTCAGCGACTTCAGTATCCTCGTTGGATTTCAATAGCTCGAGCGCTTGAGGCAAGCCATCCAGAACACAGATCGCTTTTACCAGTACTTCAAATTCATTTTGCTGCATGTTTTACACCTATTAAATGGACCGAAGTATTGTAGGAAACCATCAACACAAATACAACGCTTTAACTAGAGCGTGTAAGTATAAAACCTATCTAGCTATACTCTATTGCTGCAGAGGTGATTTTTTTGTTGGCTCGACTTGAGGACCGCAATACTGAGCCCATACCCACACCAATAATCAGGTAGAACACGCCAAGCTGTAGGTGAGTTGTGACCCAACTTTCAACTAAGTACCCACCTAACAAGCCCGCCAAACACATTTGAATGGAGCCCGACAGCGCAGACACCGCGCCAGCTTGTTTCTTATGCGGTTCCAACAGCATGCTGATCGATAGAGGGAAAGAGATGCCCTGCGCTATCGCCAACCAAGTGAATGCCCACACTAGGTTAAAGATGGATAATTCATGTGTTAATAACCAAGTACCTGACGCCAACACGATCAAAATCGCAAGACTCATCAATTGCGGAGTGCTAAACCTACGATTAAGTAAGTTCAACACTACACTGCCGATCAACAATCCTGCCGAAGGAACAATCATCAAAGAGCCATATTCAGCCGCGGTCAACCCCAGTTGCTCTTGCATCAAGAACGGGAACAGCGATAACGACACCAAGCTCGCCATGTAACTCATCCAGTTATAACTCGCGCTGCTGATCACTTGGCGATTGGTCAACAAGCGCCCGTAGTTCTTCACTACTTGGCTGACTTCAAAACGACTCTTTCCGTAAGGCAGTGTCTCGGGCAACACAAAGTAACCGAGAATATATATGGCCAATAAATACAATAGAACAAACAGGAACACCGCCTGCCAGCCTAGATGAAACGAGATCCAACCACCAAACACTGGCGCAATAATCGGCATGATAGAAGCTGTGATTGAAATATAAGACAGCGCCTTAGTGAGTTGAGGGCCATCATAACTGTCCCTAAGAACACTACGCCCGAGCACCGAAGCACTGCCCGCGCCTAAGCCTTGCAACAAGCGGCCAACTTCTAAAGCGGTCATATTGTCAGAAAATGCAAAACAAACGATGGTACCAATCAGATAAACACCTTGACCCAACAAGAAGATAGGTCGTCTTCCCACTGCATCAGACATTGGGCCATAAAATAGCTGCGACAAACCGAAACCCACAAGAAACAGTGTAACGAGCAGTTGCACATCCACTTGGGTAACACTTAAGTCAGAAGCAATTAATGGCAATGATGGGAGGTAGATACTCACACCCACTTGTCCCGTAGCAATGATCATCATCGCTAAGAGTAACGGCGGTTTTTTAAAGGTCGATTGGCTCAAAAAATTCCCTATTCGTTTGTTATTTGTTCATGATATAAGTCTATATTCAAAACCAGTAATTGATAATTAACCAAATTGGAATTTGATTAAGTCCTAACAGGAAATAATATGGATTGGATTCTTAATGTAAAAAGCTACGTAACAGTAGTTGAAGAAGGCAGCTTCAATGGAGCCGCACGTAAACTGAATACCACCAGTTCAGCGATCAGCAAAAGAGTGAACTGGCTAGAAGAGCGCATCGGGACTCAACTATTAAAGCGCACGACTCGCTCAATTAGCCAAACCGAGGCAGGCGCACTCTTTTACCTACGAGCCAAAGATCAGCTCGATAATTGGCAGTCGATTATTGATGAGACTCGCTCAGTAAACCAAACACCAGCAGGCCTGCTAAAAATAGGGGCAACCATTGCTGTTGGCTCTAAGTTTCTAGTGCAATACATGGACGACTTCTTAGAAAAATACCCAGATATCAAGGTACAACTCATCACCACCACTTCAGGACAATTACCTGAGCTTGGATTGGATCTGGTGATCAGTCGAGAATTGGAACAGCTCAACTCTTTAAGCTTCAAGAAAACGCCCTTGTTTGAGCACAAGGCAGGGTTCTATGCCGCACCGAGTTACCTCGCCAAACACGGCTACCCCACCTGCGAACAAGATTTAGAGCAGCATAATTCCTTAATCTGGGGAGAGCGTCCGACTCGAGAAGTGACACTCACTAAAGGTCAGCGAATCACGTTGAATGGAAACTTCGCGACTACTAATCCTGAGGCTTTGTTTCATGCGGCAAAGCGAGGAATGGGCGTGCTTTTAACCATCAAAGCAATGATCAAAGAAGATCTAAAGCAAGGGACATTAGTTCCAGTCTTGCCAAATATAACGGCCGACGAAGTGATGGTTTATGCGTACTACCCTAAGCTTGACTACTCACATACACGAACAAAGCTATTTTTGGATCACCTGAAAGACAGGCTAGACAGAGAACGTAGCTCTCAGATTTTTTGAAATAAGTCACAACTGAGTTTGAAAAAATAGATAACACGACCAATAATAAACTAGACGCATATTAATTATGTGTGCCGTTTTTATGCATACAAGACTATACACTTAAAAACTATGCTTATAAAAATCATATATATATAGCTTACACACTGATTCTGGTTAGCTACGGATGGTGACTATGACTCAACATACGCACAGCAGCATGATAGATACAGAGCGCATTGGCCGTTTACTGAAATTGGAAGGTATCGACCTTTTAGAGTCGGCCGTGCTTACTTTGCATCAAACATTTGGTACTCAATACACCAGCATCATTGAGAAAAAATACTTTCCAGACCAAATGGTACCTTTGGTAATTGCGCAATCTGACCACGTACTGCATGACAAAATCAATCCACGTCATGGTCACATCTACCAACAAGCCGTTAATCAAAGTCACCCTGATTGTTCTTTCGCTCAATACATTGTTAAATCTTTGCCAACGTCAGCGTTCAGGCAAGAGTTCACCTCTCAAAACTCGATTGCAATACCCACTCGAACTCAGAGTGGCGAAGTCATGGGTGTGTTGTTTTCGACCTTTACATCACCTCTTAGCCCTGTCCAACAGCAAGAAGTGATCAAACACCATCAACTTTTCGCAGACATCGTCATTCATACCTTACGTGAGATGTGGTTCAACGACCGATCTGAGCAGTTGGTCAATCAGCTCAGTTATGAAGTCTCACACGATAGTCTTACTGGGTTGCTCAACCGCAGTTGCTTGTCGGATACGTTAGAGTCCATTACTCAACAAAATGTCACCCCTTTTACTGTGGCTCTGTTGGATATAAACAGCTTCAAAGCCATTAACGACATGCACGGCAATTACATTGGTGACAAGGTATTGCAGCATGTCGCTGAAACCCTACGCAGAACATTACCAGAGAACAACTTAACCTTTCGAACAGCAGGTAACGAGTTCGCTTTCATTACTTATCATAACGACCCAATCGGTATCTGCGAACAGATAGTAACCAAAATAAAACAAGGCTACTGCAGCGTTGATTTGAAGATTGATTTTGATGTCAGTATTGGTATCGCTCGCTCAGATGGAAATAATAAAGATGTAGAACAGATCATCTTTAATACCAGTTTGGCTTTAAAAGAATGTAAGCAGCACACTGATACGCACATCCAATGCTACGACACCCATTTAAGAGCGCGCTATCAAAGAAAAACCGAGCTGATTGCGGCGTTACGCAGTGAGCTTGAAGGCTCGATATCAAGTAAAACGGTATCGAATGGCAATCAAGCCAATGCCCCTACATCTGAAAACAATGGAATGTATGTGGTGGTCCAACCGATCGTAGGTAAAGACGATACGCGTTGGGAATATTTTGAGGTACTCACTCGTTGGAAAACAACTCAACACGGAGACATATCTCCAGTAGAGTTTATACAAGTTGCGGAAGAATCTGGCCTTATCGTCGAGTTAGGTGAACGTATTATCGAACTCGTTTGCCGAGCAAAAATCACTCTTGAGCAAGGCTTAGGCTATAAAATCAAACTGGGTATCAACTGTTCCGCTCACGAGCTTAGTGACTCTAAACGCTACCTTGCCTACCTCACTAGAACGATCAAACAGTACAACTTCGAAGCGAATGAGTTTGTTATCGAGTTGACCGAAACCGTATTGCTTTCACCAACACCTGAAGTCAAAAACGCCCTCAACTATCTTCGAGAGCAAGGCTTCACCATTGCTTTAGACGACTTTGGTACTGGCTATTCAAGCCTGAACTACATCCACAGCTACCCTATCGATTGCATTAAGATCGATGCTGTCTTTATCCAGAACCTGTTAACCAACTCCACATCAGAAAGCGTCGTTTGGTTGATCATTCAATTAGCGCAAAGACTGGGGGTCTCACTCGTCGCCGAAGGTGTCGAAGAGCGTGAGCAATTAGATAAACTCCACTCAATGGGGTGCGATAGTATCCAAGGTTACTTCTATTCTTGTCCACTCCGCCCAGAAACCATCGTCAGCAATATAAATGCGCTGAGCGTATGACAGCAAAAATCTTCAGGCCTCTGAGCTTTTGGCTTTTGGCTTTTGAGAGGATGTCGCTTGAGCAACAAAAAAGCCACGAGGGCAGAATTGAACACTTAGGTATTCAAATCAGCACTCGCGGCTTTTCAATGTTTAGATATATAAGCGACCAAGCTATTCGTTTATTCACCGATTAGACTCATCAGCGATATCCGACTCGCTATCACTAGCTGTTGTTAGATTGTTCTTCCAACGCTTTCTTAAGCAGCTTGTCGGCTTCATCTCTCGATGCTACGAATGTCGCTTTTTCCTTTTTCGGCACTGAGTCAGCCATCGGAATGTTCGCTGTCATCGCGTTAACAGGACGACCACGTTCGATCAGTTCATAATGCAAATGTGCACCCGTCACTCGGCCAGTTTTACCCGATAAGCCAATACGTTGACCACGAGATACTGTTTGCCCTTTACGAACAAGAATCTTACTTAAATGCAAGTAGCGCGTTTTGTAAGTGCTGCCGTGCTGAATCACCACATAGTTACCCGCGTAAGGGTGTTTACGGGTCATGATCACCTTACCATCACCGGTAGCTTGAACTGGCGTACCAATTGGCGTAGCGAAGTCTGTACCGTTATGTGGTGAGATTCGACCTGTCACAGGGTGTAAGCGTTTAGGGTTGAATTGAGAACTCTGACGCCAGCTGCTGCTCACAGGGTAACGTTGGAAAGCGCGTTGTAGGCTATCACCGTCCGCATCGTAGTATTGACCATCGGTATGAAGATAAGCAGAAACAACGCGATTTTTGTTGATGATCTTAATCGCTTCAATTTCACGTTTTCCGGTTGCAACACCGTCAACAAATTGAGCTTTCTGAAGCACTTCAAACTGATCGCCAGCACGTAGGTCACGGCTAAAGTTCAACTTGTCTTTAAGAAGAGTCACAATATGGTCAATCTCAAGACTGTTCAGGCCGACTTTATTCGCCGACATAGAGAAGCTGCCTTGAATATCGCCCACTAGAGGTCTTTGCTTCCATTCACCAGGAATAGAGATGTCTTCAAATTCGTAGCTACCGTCATCAAGCAGTCGGTAAACCGCTTTATCAGCAACACTAAATTGAATTTCCATCTTGGACAGATCGCCCGTCGCCTCGTCACGCCAAAAGCGTAATGTGTTACCAGGTCTAAGCGTGTCTAGCGCAAGGAAGTTTAAATCCGTTTCCATCACGCTCATCATCGATTTATAAGAAAATCCAAGCTGAGTGAAAATGCTGCTTAAGTTATCGCCCGTTTGAATTTGATATTCAAATGTCGGCGGCTCGATAATAACAACAGAAGAAGGTGACAGAATTGACTCAATCACGGTTGAGTCCGGTAAATTCAGATCGATCGTTTTGGTCAGATCTGATTGAGAAGTTTGTAAAGCAACACCGATAACTGCAATAAGTGGCAGCCCTAAAATAGCTGCTTTTTTTACAGGTGAAAGCTCAGAAAACGGAGAGGAGAATATTTTTGAATACACGGTAAACAGGTCTTTCTACGATATAAAGGCATAGGATATGCTTTTCAAACGCATAAATCATCAATGCATTGTCATAATATGATGCGAATCTTACTCATCGCACCTAAGTCATTGAGTTACCGTCCCTGTAAAACACTTTATCGCAAATAAAATTAACCGCTAAATTTAAAAATAAAAAAGCAGAAACACCTAGCTTCTGCTTTCTATTGATTTAGGTTATCCCGCTTTGCTTAATTAATAAACAAGCTGTATTGATCGTAAAATCTTGACTGAATACGCCCGTATAACAGTGTGTCTCACGAGTCAGCAGTTAAGCAATTAAATAACTACGTAACTACGTAACTACGTTAAGGTTAAGCAGTAACCGTCGATACCAAACAGTTATCGCCACCAAAATCATTGGGGATATAACGATCAGCATTTGCATCGTTCACCCACTCTTGGTCATCAACAAGGTAACGAAATTGAAACTCGCCATCTTTAGGCAGACGAGTTTTAAATTTGTAGACTTTCCCTTTCGCCAACTTTTTCATTGGGGTTGCTTTCCAATCAAGAAAATCAGCCACAATCGAAACTGAGTTTGCTTCTTGAGCTTCCAGCTCGAAGGTCACTTCCACTTCATCTTTGGTTTTAAAAAAACGTTTATTAATCATTCGCAAGCTCCATTTGTAAAAATATAAGCAGACACCGCCTTGAGGAGTGTCTAAATTTCATTCATCTAACTACGATAATATGTAATTTGGCTCACATAAACAACAGATCCTTATACGAACAAAAATGTTATTGCTTACCAATTGATTGCGTATCAAAAGAAAAACTCATTAACACCTTTTCAGACGGTGCTTCTGCGAATGATTGTTCCGCAGAATGCTGTGTAAAGCCGATAAAACCTTTCCCTGTAAGTTTACTATTTTTCGTATCTTCAACAGACTGAGTCACATCTAAGGTTTGGATTTGCACGCGATCGCCGAGTAAAAGCTGGTCGACGAGCACAACACGGCTTCGCTGCTGATCGTGTTTAAACAGTCCAAGGTAATAAAATACGCCGCTGCCTTGGTTCGATATCCACATTGGCGCAACAAAGAAACTCGCTTTGCCCAATGTCACTGCAGAAATACTTTTGGTGTCTACTGTCGCCACACCGCGTTCAACACCGGAATCATAGCGCCCAAACGCGATTGCTTTGGTCTCATCGACTTCATTTATAAAAGCGTAAGCGTTGGTCTCAGGGACTTTAATTGTCCATGGGTTGGTCGTCTTCAAATCAAAAACAGTTTCAACGACTGGGTCATAACTGACTTGTGAAGAAGGAAACTTCGCCAAGATCTCTTCGTCACTTAAGCTAAAGCGATAGATACCCGCCAGTATCACCACGACAAGCATGACAATCGGAATCAGTAAAATCAGAGGTATAGGTAAGATTTTCTTTTTCATGAGCGATTATATTCTTTTATTTTCATCCAGTTGTGCAGACCATAAAGGGCTTTAGTATAATTATCAATACAGGGTTAACTGGAAGTGGAGCATGGATGGATATCAATCATATTAAAGATAGAAATATCAGAAGTTGCGAATGCCGCTGTGGAGCAGTCAACCTAGTATGCAGAGGCGAGCCTCAACGAACCTCTGTCTGCCATTGCTATGAATGTCAGAAACGCACCGGAAGTGTGTTCGGTGTTCAAGCTCGATACCCAATAGAGCAAATAACGCTAAGCGGAGAAGTCACCTCTTTTTCACGTATCAGCGATACTGGTAATGAAGTCACCTATCAATTTTGCCCGAAGTGTGGCACCACCATGCTTTTACAGTCCGTAGCCGCGGCTGATTTTTATATTGTCCCGCTCGGGTTATTTAAAGAGCAAGACTTTCCGTTACCAAGCTTTTCAATCTACGAAGAACGGAAACACGGTTGGGTCAAATTCGACCATCAAATGAATCACTACAACTAGCTTGTTACTGACCGTTATCTTTATAAAGCAACCGTATTAAAACAAACTGCAATACTGTTGCCTAAGATCAAATATCAACGCTCCACAACGCTAGCGTATCTTTTCGCTAGCGTTATAATCTGCTCCTCTTTCTAACCCAGGGTGAACCACATGATTTCTAAGCTACCTCGCTGGGTTGAATACGGCGCCTTACTGTTAGCGGGCCTAGCAGGCAGTGTTAATGCTATCGGCTTACTCGGCTTCCAACACCAAGCCATCTCCCACATATCCGGCACTATGTCTCTGTTAGGCAGTAGCTTACTAACCCCCACTAGTGCTTCAATACACCTGTTATTGGTCATCATGAGTTTTATGTTGGGCGCTGCTTTCAGTGGATTCTTTATTGAAAACCAAGCTCTGAAATTGGGTCGTCGATACGGTGTTGCGCTATTTATTGAGGGTGGATTGCTGTTTTTGGCGCTTTGGGCACTACTGGAAGGTTTTACTTCAGGGCAATACTTCGCTTCAGCCGCATGTGGCTTGCAAAATGCGATGATTACCACTTACAGCGGTGCGATTATTCGTACCACACACATGAGTGGCATCATTACCGATCTTGGGATCATGATTGGCGCTCGCCTCAAAGGCACACCGTTTGACCGTCGAAAAGCAAAACTACTCATGTTCATTGTGGTTGGCTTTTTGTTTGGGGGCTTAACCGGAGCTTGCCTGTTTCAACGCTTTGAGATTAACGCACTGGCTTTTCCGGCTTCATTTGCGTTCATTATTGCGTTTAGCTACTGGCTATATCTAACCTATCGGACTGAAACCCCAATCAATTTATAAATATCTGGCAATATATCCTCAATATACGTAACATCCGCAACACTTTATTCTAAACTCTTAATGAGTTGCAGAATAACCAGTGTGAATAGTTAGCGATATTTGATGAATAGTATTGCAAGCACTATCAATACTGGGTAATCTTGCAGCCAGTGAGAAAATACGGATGTTTAGAGAATAAAAACGCCAAGGATGTGGCTTTTTTACATGTAGAAATACGAGAACAATTAACATGTCTAACAACACGAATACTGCTCAACCAGAGAAATCTAAAGGCAGTTTCTGGGTTTTCTTAATCCCATCTCTGATTGGTTTGTTCCTTTTCATGGCTCCAATCAGCTACCAAGGTGATCTAACGATCCCTGTCGCTATTCTAGCGAAATCAATTCAAGCGGTTTTTGGTGAATACTTAGTTTCTATTATCACTGCAATCGTTGCTTTCATGTCTGTAGCTTCCGTTTTAAGCACCATTTTCAAACCTACATTCATTACATCAAGCTCTTTCTTAAACGGTCTTTTCAACCCATCTCCACTATGGTTGTTGGTTCGTCTTATCGGTGGTGCTGCTGCATTCATGGCTTTCTTCCAAGTAGGCCCTGAGTTTATCTGGGAAGAAAACACTGGTGGTCTTGTACTAGAAGGCCTACTTCCAACACTGTTCTCAGTATTTATCTTTGCAGGTTTACTATTACCACTTCTACTTAACTTCGGTTTGTTAGAACTGTTCGGTACGCTGCTAAGCAAAGTAATGCGTCCAATCTTCAACCTGCCAGGTCGTAGTGCTATCGACTGTATGGCTTCTTGGTTAGGTGACGGCAGTGTTGGTATCCTTCTTACAAGCAAACAGTACGAGAAGAAGTTCTACACTCAGCGTGAAGCTGCGGTTGTTGGTACCACTTTCTCAGCAGTATCTATTACGTTCAGTCTTGTGGTTATTGCTCAAGTAGAACTGGAGCACCTATTCCTGCCTTTCTACGCAGCAATCTGTCTAGCGGGTATTGTGGCTGCGGTAATCATCCCTCGCCTTCCTCCACTAAGCATGAAGAAAGACACCTTCATTGATGGCAGCAAGCCACACAAAGACGCTGACGCGATCCCTGCGGGTCACTCAACGTTCTCTTGGGGTCTTGAGCTAGCAGTAAACAAAGCGTCACAAGTTAAATCAGCTAAGTCTGTATTTGGCGAAGGCGTTCGTAACGCAGTCGATATGGTATTCGGCGTACTGCCTGTGGTTATGGGGCTTGGTACTATGGCTTTGGTTATTGCGGAATACACTTCAGTGTTCTCATTCCTAGGTCAACCTTTCATTCCATTCCTAGAGCTACTTGGTGTACCTGAAGCGGTTGCAGCATCTGAAACGATTGTTGTTGGTTTTGCGGATATGTTTATCCCAGCAATCCTTGCTGCTTCTATCGACAACGAGATGACTCGCTTTGTGATTGCGGCGATGTCGGTAACTCAGCTGATCTACATGTCTGAAGTAGGCGCTCTGCTTCTAGGCAGTAAGATTCCAGTGAACATTCTAGAGCTGTTTATTATCTTTATTCTGCGTACTTTAATTACGCTTCCAGTTATCGCTGGTGTAGCGCATCTAATATTCTAAATTAGACGCTACTTATATAACATCCTCTATTAAAGCCTCACTTTTGTGGGGCTTTTTATTTTCGTTGAACATATTCACCTTCTCACCCAAAACTCCATCAATATATAAAACCTGCAGTTCGCTTGATTTCATATCTATTTATCCTCTCCATCGTTTTTAATAGAAAACCACACACATAAACGTCTAATTAATAAATTATCAATACCCGCTGGCTCTGGGCTCGCGTGTATCTTCAACTCATTGAACCAAATACTAAAAGTAACAAATATGTGATTTAGTGAATTTTGTATTGTTTAGGTTGTTGTATTTTTGTAGTCTATTTTGTGAAATTACATTCAAGTAAATTCCAATCTCGTCGATATATATAATTAGAAAAACACGATTAACTTTAGACTTCGCAAAGCCTGTGAGAAGGGGAACACTCAATGAAATTTAGCCATAAGGTGGTTGCTGCATCATCAGCCTTGCTGCTAGTGACAGTATCATTGCTTTCAATACAACAACTTTACACCGTAAGAAGTGCTGTAGAAAACCACGTCAATGCGAGCCTGAAAGAAATGGTTTCTGGCGTTAAGAATACCGTCGAATCAGAGATGAACGCCAAGAAAGCGTTGGCTCAATCGACGACTGAAGTCATCGAGATCAACCCTGAAGATCGTACATACGTAAAAGAAATCTTAGAGAAACCAAAGCTTAAAAACAGCTTTCTTGCGGTTGGCTTTGGTTACGAAGCAAACGGTTTCGTCATTGAAAATGATGACGGTTGGGAAGCGGGTCCAGATTACGACCCTCGAATTCGTCCTTGGTACATTGATGCTAAATCCAAAAACAGTTTAGTTGTTACCGCTCCTTATGTGGATGCATCAAGTAAGAAAGTCATCATCTCAGTGGGTACACCAGTTAAAGACAACGGCCGCTTCACTGCTGGTATGTTCTACGATCTAGAATTGACCAACCTTGCGACATTGGTAAACCAAGTGAACTTGTTTGATGCGGGCTACCTATTCCTAGTCACTGCTGACGGCACCACGATTGCTCACCCGAATGCGAAAAACAATGGCGAAATGCTTTCAAGCTACATGCCACAAGCAAGCATTCGTGAAGGCTCTCAAGAAATTGAGGTCGACGGCAAGATGTTCCTAGTGAACTTCACTCACATCCCAAGTGAAGACTGGTACATTGGTGCAATCCTTGATGAAGAAATCGCTTACCAAACCGTTGAAGATTTGAAAAACAGCTCAATGATCTACTCGTTGATTGCGGTTATTCTCAGCATCATTGCACTGACTGTTTTGATTCGTGTGTTAATGCGTCCACTGGATGTGCTTAACCAAGCCATTCAAGATGTGGCGAGTGGTCAAGGTGACTTAACTAAGCGCCTAGATACCAACACAGACCAAGAGTTCTCTGACCTAGCGAAAGGTTTCAACACCTTTACCGAAAACCTGCAAAATCAGATCATTCAATCAAAAGCGATTGGTGTTGAAATTAAACGAGGTACTGAAATCACGGTTAAAGGTGCAGGCGAATCAGCAAACGCGATGAATACGCAACTTCAA
The DNA here is from genome assembly GCF_900382755.1 of Vibrio sp. Evd11. Taxonomy (NCBI): domain Bacteria; kingdom Pseudomonadati; phylum Pseudomonadota; class Gammaproteobacteria; order Vibrionales; family Vibrionaceae; genus Vibrio; species Vibrio sp. Evd11. Next base: position 51,640 of record NZ_OSDX01000024.1, on the reverse strand, counting down.
GAGCTAGAGCAGCTAGCAACCGCAATGAACGAAATGGCGGTGACTGCAACAGAAGTGGCGAACAACGCTCAAGGCGCTGCAGCTGCGGCTCGTGAAGCTGATGAAGCAACGCTAGACGGCACATCTGTCGTCAGTGACACCACACAAGCGATTGATAACCTTTCAGCGCGTATCGACCAAGCTGTAGCTGAAGTACAAGTACTTGAATCAGCAACTGCGAACATTGAAACGATTCTTAAGGTAATCAACGACATTGCAGACCAAACTAACCTATTGGCATTGAACGCAGCGATTGAAGCGGCGCGTGCTGGTGAATCAGGTCGTGGTTTCGCAGTCGTAGCCGACGAAGTTCGTACTCTGGCGCAACGTACTCAAGAATCGACCACTGAAATCCGTAACATGATCGAGCAGCTCCAAGCTGGCGCAAGCTCGGTATCTAATGCGATGAATCAAAGTAAAGACACAGCCACTGACGCCGTTGAACGTGCTCAGCAAGCGAACTCTTCACTTGACCGAATCCGTGACGCGATTCAGCGTATCTCTGATATGAACATTCAGATTGCTTCAGCAGCAGAAGAGCAAAGCTTGGTAGCGGAAGAGATCAATAACAACACTGTTAAGATCAAAGACCTTTCAACACAAGTATCCAACGCAGCTCAAGAAGCAAACACGGCAATGCAGGTACAAACTGACAATGTTCGTGCACAGGATGAACTATTGAACAAGTTCACGGTTTAATAGCCTGTCTGTTTAACTAACGCTCCGCTTAGTAACCAATAAACAGCTTCAAATAAAAAGCCCCGCTTACTGATTGCGAGTAAGCGGGGCTTTCTTTTTCGTCTTTTCTTTCTAACCGATTAGACGTAACTCATACCAATCACAGTAAGTAAGTGATCATAAATAGCGCAGGAAAAAGGCTTGAGAACAAGGCAGAAATTTTCGATAAGTAGTTATTCTACAATCAAAATTTATAACGAAGTTATCGAGCGTTTTAACAAGCTAGGATGACCAGTTATTTACTACGATTGGTATCATAACAGGCTCGAACTAGTTCGCCGTCAGCATCATGCACTGATTAGATTCAACCTTGATGGTTAAGTCCTTGCCAACACATTCGAATACATCACCAGACAACAGATCCGTTACTGCGCCAGTCCAATTTAATGAGGCTGTTTTGCTTCGTTTAGACTTGTTGATCACCACAATGCCTTTATCACCACGAACAAACACCAGCAAATCATCATTCGCTTCAACCACACGCATCGCTTCGCCATGAACATGGTTGTGGAATTGAATCATGCTTTTCATGTAAGGCGCTTGCCAGTCGTTAAGCCAACGAGGCTGACCGTTCTGATCCAGAATACCGCTGGTGCTTAGTTCACTGTAAACCAGTGGCACACCGCCATCTCGGCCCAAAATGAAGGCGTGAGCCAATCGTTCGTCGACTTCATCCATCACATGCTCCAAAAACACCTCGTTGTTTGGAATATCATGAGTGACAGCAAACGTTATCGCTCGCATGTTGGATAGCGCCTGACCAAAACAGTAAGGGTTGATCAGAGACTTAAAGCTGCCCTGCTCTTTAAAGGATTTGAAGATGGTATTGAACAGAGGGAAATCGTAAGCGCCTAAGCGAGTGTGTTTGAGGTAAGGCTGAAGGAACAGCTCGTACTCTTCTTTCGTCGCTCCGCCATCGGTAATAATCTCACCGAAAATGTGCATTTCTTCGCAGATATCATCAGTCCACACCTTACGCAAATGTGACAATGTCATGTGTTTCGCAGCATCAATGCGGAAACCTTTAACACCAATATCTTTCAGAGCTTTTAGGTACGCTCGCTGCTGTGCGACCACATTGTCGTTGTCTAGCAGTGTTGGCAAGCCAGGATCGCTGGCTCCACCAGTAATACGTCCGTTTTGCACTTCCCAAGTGTCTTTCCAGTTCTTGATGCCAAACGCTTCAACAAAGTCGTTTTCATCGAATAAAGGTTTAGAAAGATCACCAAACAGGCGTATCGATTCGTAATACTCAGAATCTTGTTGGTAAGATGCCATGTCTTGTTGGTTGGGATATGTTAAATCGCCACGGATACTCGATTCGTTAGCCATGTGATTGAACACAACGTCTACATAAGTTCGGAGCCCATGCTCCTTCAACGTGTTCACCATCGCAGTGAAATCTTGCGTGTCACCCAACTGATTATCGATCACACGATAATCTTGTGGTTGATAGCGCTGCCACCATTGGGTGCCAGAATCACGGTCGCAGCCTTTAGGTCCGCGTAACGACTTCATCGCCGGTGATACTAAAACAGATTTATAACCCAACTCTTGGATCAGTGGGGCGTTCTTCATTACGTCAGCGTAGCACCAGTCAAAAGCATGCAATATGACATCTGTCGCTGGGTTGCTTAACATAGCTGAACTCTCCATGTTGTTCTCCTACCAAACTCGTTTACAGCTTTCTAGATAAAGACAAAGGCTAAAAGGCAAAGCTGCATAAATTTCCTTAAGAATGGTATTTATTATATGAGTTACTCATTAAAAACCCTCCTCCTCCCACCGATTAGTCACGGCGGATAGTTGAGGGCGTAGCAGAAATTATCGCATAACGTCTGGGATGAACACTCAGCCATTGTGCTTTTAAATACGCCAAAAGGTCACAAAAAAGGAGCGTATATACGCTCCTTTTATTCAATCTAACGCATACTTATGACTAAGTTCTGTAAAGAACCTTAACCACGTGCCAACCGAATTTTGTTTTTACAAGATGTGGTACAAGCGTCTCGCCAGAAAAACAAACCTTATCAAACTGAGGCACCATTTGACCTTTTTTGAACTCGCCTAGGTCGCCGCCCTTTTTACCAGATGGACACGTTGAATACTTCTTCGCTAGCGTTTGAAACTTAGCGCCTTTTTTAAGCTGCGTGATGATATCTTCTGCTAGTTCTTTATGCTTCACCAAAATATGAAGCGCTGCTGCTGTTCTTGCCATGATAATTCTCAGTTTGTTGCTGTCTGCTTGCCGACTTACATTCATCGACAGCGAGTATTTAGCGTGATTTTAACCCAAGAACCGCCATTCTTCACTCTATAACCGAAAACAACTACCTTAAAGCCCTTTAAAAACCGCATAGTGACTTGCTGCGGCTTCCGTTTCCCTTTAAATTAATCATTATAAATTAAGCGCGTATTAAGTAGGATCCTCTTATGGCCAAACCGATCAGTAAAGCGAGTCAGTCTCAGGGAATGTTGATGTTCAAATTATCCCTTACTCAAAGTTTTGCGATTGGCACGCTTAAGGTAAGAGAAATAGTGCCTTTTCAGCCGATGACTCAAATCCCATACTCCCATCATCACGTGATTGGAACGATGACCATCCGCGATCTTACCGTTCCAGTCATTGATATGTCTGCAGCGATTGGTTTTCGCCCTATCACACCCGCAGAGTACCAAGATTGTGTACTCATCGTCACCGATTGCTTAAGAACCGTCGTCGCATTCTTGGTTCGTTCAATTGATAAGATCATTGAATGTGATTGGAAAAGCATTGAATCACCCCCCACCAGTGTCGGTCGTAATGTGTTTGTGACGGGTATTACGCGTTTTGAAGGTCGTATCGTGCAAATGCTCGACGTGGAGTTATTACTTTCTAAGATCTACTCGGCTTATGAAAACGCGCATATTCCAATGCTGACTGATGTCGAAAGGGAACGCCTAAAGGCGCTGAATATCTTATTGGTGGATGATTCTTTGATTGCGCGTAAACAGCTATCAGATGCCTTAGACAGCATCAACATCCCTTACAGCATTTGTAATAACGGCTTAGATGCAATTGACCTGATGCGACGCCAAGCCAGCGTAGGCAATGCGATTGATCTTCTTGTAAGTGATATTGAGATGCCAGGACTGGATGGTTACGAACTTGCGTTTGAAGTGCAAAACGACAGCGCACTGAGTCATGCCTACTGTATTTTACATACCTCACTATCGAGTGAGATCTGTGTCGACCGTGCCAATCAGGTCGGTGCTCATGAAGCACTTGAGAAGTTCAATGCGGGCGAGCTAATCGAAGCCATGCTACGCGGTGCAAAAGTCTTAAACGAAGCCTCTACGGCTGCTTAAATGATATTTTGGAAGCTAAACCTAGCATCATGCTTAATGGTTTAGCTTCTTAGCTTCTTAGCTTCTTAGCTTCTTAGCTTCTTAAGGATTAGACATTAGAAATGAATCAGTTTAGAGCTCTGCCTTACGATTTCTTTGGCATAGAATAGCTCTTACTTACAAATTCCACTTCTTCGACTTCATTGACATGATTGGTTAAAGACGCCAATGCATAGAGTGTGTTTGCCACTAAGTTAGCGTATTTAAAAAGAATCGGGTCTGGCGATTTTTTGCTTTCATGATGTTCAATGCTCACCAATGCTCGCACGACTTTTTTAGCCTGACAACGACATAAGTGAAGCTCGCTGGACACTCGATGCCCACCGGGCAAAACAAACCCTTTGAAACCACCTTCTAGCTGATCGCGAATGTGATGATAATCTTGTTTGAGCTCGACCAATTCAGACTCGGTGATGGCTAATTTCCCACGTACAGAACCATTCAAGTGGTAGAGGTTCGGCTGCAGGCGTTGCAGTATCTCGCGAACCTGAGGCTCCAATTCCAAAGACAGCACCAACCCAACTCGACAACAAAGTTCGTCCGACAGAATCTCAAAATCACAGATAGGACTGTCTTCATAAATAAACGGATAACAGAACTCATCCCAATCTCGACTTACTGGTTTCACGTACCGATCCTTACTCATAAATGTTAATCAAACGCCAATATACCAAACTCTTTGATTTAGACATAAAAAAGCCCTCACATTGGAGGGCTCCTGAAGAAATCGGTTAAACGAGATTACTCGTTAGATACTTTTTTGTGGCCTTCTTGCAGGTGAACGAAATCCACCAGATCATCACCCGACACTTGGTATGCCTGACCAAAGCCTTTTACGAACAGGCCATTTTCTGCTTTAAGGTTGAACAGAGAGAAATCTTGAAGCTGGCTCAGACCATCGATGATCTCGCCGAAACGCTCTTGCATCTGGCCGATCACTTGAGTCCAAAGCTCTGTTTCACGCTCTACAACACTCGCTTGCGCATCAAACGTTAAACGCTTACGTGCGTAAAGCTGCTTCGAGCTCTCTTCGTCTTCAATCATCATCAAAGACACTTGAGGGTTTGCTTTCAAGTTACGAGCATGACGAGCAATATCAGAAATTAGAACAAAGTAACCTTCTTGGTTCTGAACGAAAGGTGCGTAACTTACGTTCGGTCGACCTTCTTCATCAACCGTTGCAAGTTGAAGGGTACGGCGTTCTTGGCGAAATTCTTTAATTTCTGGACCTAGGCGACCTTGTAGACGTTCTTGTTTTACTTGCTGTTCCATGGGTAATTCCTTTATTCACTTTCTCTGATTTATTATGTTTGCTCGAGGTTGAGCGATCATTAGCGAACTAAACGATCCTCGAGCATTTATGTACTGTTTAAGCGAGTAGGCAACCTTAGTTAAGCTTGCCGTTACTTGTGCTTAAGCTTGTTCTTTTAGTGCTTTGAAGCGTTCTACTTGGTCGGCAATAAGCTCACGCTTTTCATTGCGGCCTAGGTAGATCTTAAAAATGTTCTCGCCCGTTTCACTGAAGAAACCGAAGTAATGACTTTCACGACCCATGAACGCCTTGCTCACCAAACCAACATGTTTGATGTTGTCGAGTTTCAGGTGGCCATGAAGCTCGCCCTCTTTGCCCATTAAGTTGTAGTAACCACGAGCGACTTTACCTTTAGGGAAAGGCGCTTTTACTTCGAAGATTGAGCCGAATGAGTGCATAATTGTGGTCACTGGGCCCCAACCAACCAAACCTTCTAGAATCTCTTGAGCACGGCTGCCATCTAGCATCACTGCCATGTCGTTTGGAAAAGCAGCCACTACTTCAACTTCTGAAACGCCTAGCTTCTCAGCAATTGCTGTCGGAAGCAGTTTTGGTTCTTCTTCTAGAATTCGAGCTACGCTTTGTTCTAGAGTTTCTGTCATTTCTAATGTTGTATCTGTCATTGAATATGTGTCCGTATAAACGAGTAATTGACATTAGGGCATGTTGATCTCTCGAGCTGATTTTTGCAGCGAGTTGCTGGGTATTTATACAAGGCAGAGGCTTTGATGTGTAGCTAGCCTACATGAGAAGCCAATAACGTAGTAGAAATGACCAGCAAACGTTGCCCGAAGGGTTCGGCTAAAAGCGTTCTACTCTTTGTTGAGGGAGGTTTGCTTAGAATGACTAGGCTACTTCCCCCTCGCCGCGATTAAAACGCTTTTATCTCGAACAAAATTTAACCTCGAAAGGTCAACACGCCCTAGGTATAAACTAAAAATTCGATATTAAGCGTGCTTTAAACTTGCATGCGGGTGAACGCCTGAACCTGATGCTTTGGGTGCTGGGTGCATCGCTTGATATTCAGCGTTAAGCACTTGAATCACACTCTGAGCGAGGCTTACTGCCCAGAAGCTACCAGCAATAGTGAGGGTCAGATAATCTTCTGAAAGCTCAACCAGACCATTCTTTTCCCAATGTGAGAACAGAGGCTTCAAGTAATCAAACGTGTCTTGCCCCATAAAGGTCGGCAACGTACTTCTTCTAACAAAACCAGAGTCAAAGCCAGCCTTTAATGTCGAGAAGATTGGCTCTAGTGAGCTTTGCTTCGTCATCATGGCAATCGGCAGCTGACCTTGTTTTATAGACTCCATGTAGCTGTCTAAAGTTCGATGTTGCATTACTCCATGGCCACCGATGTTGCCACCAGCACCACAACCAATCGGCAGAACTTCGGCATAAGTTTTCGCTAAGCTGTTGTAAATGCTGCGTTCTCGGTTATCACGAGTCCAGTGATTCACGCTCAGTTGCTTAACCTTATTTTTTGCCATGAACTCGACGCCCGCCAAGTACATACTCGCTTTATCTGGCGTATTCGCTGGTGGTGGAATTTTTCCTTTCTCAACGAGATTAAGCATAGGAGCATTACCCCCAACAATCAGTTGGTAGAGGTCAATACCGTGAGCACCAGTAGACATGTAATCTTCTAAGTCTTGCTGGAACACTTCCATAGACTGATATGGTAATCCGTACAGCAAATCCAGAACGATGGGGGCTTGCTCGGTATGGCTCAAAGCACTGATACGTTCCAACACCACTTCTCGGTCATCTAAGCGCTTAGCACTGCGTCGAACCTGAGTGTTGAAACTTTGAATACCAAATGAAAAGCGATTGAAACCACCTTCAAGCGCACGATCAAACATCTCGTCGCCAAAGCGATTGATGCGTCCTTCCAAGGTCACTTCTACATCGTTTGCTAGTGGGAAATATTGGCGAATAGCCTTGCCTAACTGCTCTACTTGATGAGGAGACAAATCGGTAGGTGTTCCGCCACCAATGTAGACGGCGTGAAATAATCCAGACTGAGCCCAAGGCGTTTTGGCTTTTTGCTTCAACTCAACCATCAGCGCATCGAAATACTCATCGACTAATTTGCGACTTGCCGCATTTTGGAAAAAGTTACAAAACGTACAACGCACACGACAAAAAGGAATATGGATATACAAGCAACGTTTATCCTGTTTTTTTCCTTCACTTAGCATCAGTTCATCAAAGAGCTCCAACTTCTTGCTCGGATCGACCGGAATTGAACTTCCTCCGGCATGTGCCGAATGCTTTTTCGCAAACGCAAAACGAAGCGGATCTGGGCTAGAAACACCCAGGATTGATTCGTCAAATTTATAGATATCAAGACTCATATAATCTCTCTAAACACTTACATAGCAAAGTCTGGAAGACTATTCGCTAAAAACTGAGAGAATCATAAATAGACGCAAATGATAATGCAATTGATAATTGATCTTATTTAGATTCTAAGCAATAATCCGGTACAGATTTTAGATTTGGTAAAGGATTGAATGTGAACGTTCCTAGATATGTTATTGCAGGCGGTGCATCGTTAGTGATTCATGCGGCGCTATTGTTTGTCGCTCAAGAATCCAAAGTATTTGCGATGCCTGCAGGTAGCCAATCGAACACGGTATCGATCAACTTCACGCCTAAGAACACGCCTTCCCCAGCTCAACAAAAAACCATCACAGAGCCGGTTGAACCAGAACCAATCAAAGAAACGGTCTCACAAGCTGAACCTAAACCTGTCGAACCCAAGGCCGTTGAGCCAAAACAAGCCAAACCGACGCCAAAGAAAAAAGCGATCACCAACAAGCCTCAACCCAAGAAAGTAGAGAGAAAGGTTGTTGAAAAGAAACCAGTAACAGAGAAAAAGGTCGTTAAGAAAAAACGCCCAGAACTAAAACCAGTGCCAAAGTCCAAACCAACGCCTCAGCCAGAAAAACTGGCCGACAAGAAAGTCGATAGAAATCTGGCCGAGTCTGCCAACCAGCCTCAGGAAGTAAACCAAGGCGTATCAAACCAAGAGCCCGTATTAGTGACTAAGCCCTCTTTTTCTTCACGCCCGACACCACCGAATTACCCACGCCAAGCTAGACGTCGTGGCGTTGAAGGTGTCGCAACTTATGAGGTCTGGTTAGACGCTGAAGGCAAACAAATTAAACAAGCATTAGTAAATTCATCAGGCGCACTAATGCTCGACAACGCCGCTTTAGACGCCATTAAACAATGGAAATTCTCACCTCACACTGTCAATGGTCGAGCGATTGCTCACCGTGTACAAATACCTGTTCGTTTTAGGTTGGATTAATCATGCAACAAATCAGTTACTTACAAGATCAACTTGGCTTAATGACTTGGCCTCTTCTCATCTGTTCTGCATTAACAGCAATGATCATCGCTGAACGTGTCTTCCAAGTGATGTTAAGCATTGGTGTTGGCAAACGCGCCATTCGTCGCGAGCTCAACCAGATCTCACCAACCAACAGTAAAGAGATTGAAGCACTCGCTCATTCGATTTCAGGTAAACGACCGCTACTGTACAAGGGCGTGTCAATGTTGCTTGCTCACCACTCTTTCTCAAAAGGATTACGTGAAGATGCAGCAGGAATCTGGCTACAAGAAAAACGCCACCAGCTGCATGCAGGTTTAAGACTGCTTGGCTTGATCGGCGTCATCAGCCCGCTGATTGGCCTGCTTGGTACCGTTCTTGGGCTTATTGAGATGTTCAAAGGGGTTGCTGCTACAACCGGCAGTATTACACCGAACGATCTAGCTGACGGCCTTGGCTTAGCAATGAGAACCACAGCGGCAGGCTTGATGATTGCACTTCCTGCGATCTCAGGCGCTCAACTGCTTGGGCTATGGGCCGACCGAGTACTGGCTCAGTTAGAACATACTCTGAACTATGTGAATGTGTGGCTAGAAGGCATGTCGATTCAAACCAATCACTCTGACGAGACTAAAGGCTCATCAGTAAACAAAGTCGGTGATGTGAGCCAAGCATGATTAAAACGCCCCACTCATCTCAAACACAAAGTTTAGCGCCAGATTTAACACCGCTGCTCGACATCATTTTTATCGTGATGGTTTTCCTGCTTCTGACAGCATCGGTGAAGTTGGAGTCATTAGAAGTCGAACTACCAAGCTCTGATATTAAGAACGTTTCTGAAGTTCATAAAGATTCGATCAGCGTCAATATCTTAGATCGCGCACCTTACTGGGCGATTAACGGCAGAGAGTACATCGACTGGGAAAACTTCAAAATTGCATTACTCGAAGAAACAGGTTCAGCGGATAAAAAGCCGATCATCATTGGCGCGGATAAAGCAGCCAACGTTGAGAACCTAGTGAAGTTGCTGTCATTCCTTCAAGAGAATGGAATACCCGCAACCCAATTGCTCACCGAAGATGGCTAGAACAACTCTCTATTTTCATGAGGTTAAGCTCTAGTTACTAAGACCCAATAGCCAGAGCTAGACCTCTATCGATACGAACTCACAATGCGAACGGACTGCTCACTGAGAATCTTCGCGAAACAAATAGATAATATAAAGAAATGATTATGAACAACTTAAAAGTGCTCAACAAATTAAAGACCAAGAGACATCTCCTTTCAGTAGCAGCAATGAGTTTGGTACTGACTGCGCCAACGGCAATGGCCAATGACGTAGAACAACCTCGAATCATAAGTGCAGGCAGTGCCGTTACTGAATTGGTCTTGGCATTAGGCGCTGAAGAGCAGTTAGTGGCGATTGATGTGACCAGCCATTTCCCTCAATCGGAGAATCTGCCGAAGATTGGTTACCACAGAAACTTATCTGCTGAAGGCTTGATTGCCTTAGAACCAACGACACTCATCGGCTCAGATGAGATGGGGCCAGACAATGCGATTTCTCAATTGAAGTCTGTGGGTATCGATGTCGAGATCGTAAACACCGAAGCGAACGTTGAGGGGTTATTAAAGCGTATCGACCAAATCGCAAAGATTACCCATACCGAAGATCACTCAGAACAAGTTAAAGCAGAAGTAAATCAGAAGATTGCGGCACTAAAAGCAAACCAAGTACCCAACAACGAAGCAAAGAAAGTGTTGTTCTTGTTGTTGCATGAAGGTCGCCCTGCGAACGTTGCCGGTGGTGAGACTTCACCAAACGCGATCATTGAATTGGCTGGCGGTGTTAACCCTGCCGCTCAAAGCCTGACGTCATACAAACCACTGTCGATGGAATCACTGGTAGAAATGCAGCCTGATGTCATCTTAGTGAGCGGCCGTAGCTACCAAAAAATGGGCGGCGCTGATGCCATTCTTAAATCGTTACCTATGCTAGCGGCGACGCCAGCAGGCATGAACAAGCAAATCATTACAGTGAAGGGCAGCGCTTTAGTTGGAGGACTTGGTCTTGAAAGCCTTTCTGAAGCGAAGCGATTAAACGCACTTATCTATCCGTTATAACTTGTCTACCCGCTATAACTTATCTACCCGCTATAACTCGACTACCCTATTTCCACTGTTGCTTTCTCAATCCTCATCACCGCCTCGCTTTTCGCAGAGCTGGTGATGAGGATTGAAGCTAGTGATAGACATTGAGGCTCTTTATGTTGCTACGATCCGTCCCACTGAAAACATCGATGTTAGGCCTAGGAGCTACCTTAGTATTCGTCGCGCTGTACTCGATCACTGTTGGGCCAATGAACATTAGCTTGGCTGACAGCGCAGCCAGCCTGCTCCAACCAAATAATGACTTAGCACCTCACATCAATTTGGTGATTCAAGAAATTCGCTTACCCAGAACGATATTGTGCATGCTAATCGGCGCAATTCTCGCTTTGTGTGGCGCGGTTATGCAGGGCTTATTTCGAAATCCACTTGCCGAGCCAGGAATCATCGGCGTGTCTGCCGGAGCCTCATTAGGTGCAGCATTAGCCATCGTGCTTTTCTCTGAGCTTTCACTTCAATACCCCGCTTTCATGAACTTTGCAGCTGTGCCTATATTTGCCTTTCTAGGGGGAGCCTTAACCACGCTGCTCGTTTATAAGATGGGTACAGGCAAATTCGGCACTTCAGTCACCATCATGTTGTTAGCGGGTGTAGCGATCAGTGCACTATCCGGCGCAGGTATTGACTTCTTGAACTTCATTGCTGATGACCAAATGCTGCGTGATCTTTCATTGTGGTCAATGGGTTCATTAGCGGGTGCTAAGTGGTCTGGCATTTTGCTTGCTGCTGTCACGCTCGTTGGATTGTTTGTTATTTTCTATCGTCAAGCTATGTCACTGAACGCGCTGCTACTTGGGGAATCAGAAGCGCAGCATCTTGGTATCCCAGTACAGAAGCTTAAGCGAAGATTGATTCTACTGACGGCCGCAGGCGTTGGCGTTACGGTTAGCCTATCTGGCATGATTGGCTTCATCGGCCTTGTTATCCCTCACTTAGGTCGCATGTTAGCTGGCCCAGATCACCGAATTCTGTTGCCCCTTTCAGCGGTACTAGGTGCATTACTATTAACAGCTGCAGACATGTTCTCACGCGTGGTACTTGCACCAGCAGAGCTACCAGTGGGAATTGTCACTGCGATTATCGGTGCTCCATTCTTCTTGTACCTTCTATTTCAACAGAAAGGGAGAATCCTTTAATGTTTCCTTCAGCGTTAAAAGCGACCGACATCGAAGTGAAGTTCGGTAGTAAAGTGATATTAGATGGTGTTTCTATTGAGATTGAAGCCGGAAAGGTAACCACACTGCTTGGGCCAAATGGCGCAGGGAAAAGCACGCTGCTTAAAGCCTTATGCCAAGAGATTTCGAGCACCGGTGATATTCAATATTTTGGACACACCAAAGACAAGTGGCCTTCTCAAAAGCTGGCAAAGCACTTGGCTATGCTTCCTCAGCATAGTACGTTGACCTTCCCATTTTTGGCGCATGAAGTTGTCGAGCTTGGTGGTATTCCTCTGCAAGAGTCCAACAAAAACCTCACCAGCATCGCTAACCAAAAAATGAATATTGCTGATGTAACCCACCTGAGTGAAAGGCTCTACCCTTCGCTATCTGGCGGTGAAAAGCAGCGTGTTCACTTGGCTCGAGTGCTAACCCAGCTTCACTATTCTGGTGACCAATGTATCTTGATGCTTGATGAACCCACATCAGCACTGGATCTTGCCCACCAGCACAACACCTTAAAGATCGCGAGAGAGTTAGCCGACAACCACAATGCCGCGGTTATCGTAGTTTTGCATGATCTCAACTTAGCCGCGCAGTATTCCGATCGATTAGTGGTATTGAAAGATGGCAATTTGGTGTGCGATGGCAGCCCTTGGGAAGCACTTAAGCCTTCGATGATTGAAGATGTGTACGGCTACACAAGTATTGTAGAAAAGCACCCAACCATGAGCTTCCCTCAAGTTCACCCCGCCCAATAAGTTCGATTTAGGAGCTTCTCATTTTGAGTATTCGTTCCTAATAACAATGACGTCATTCAAAGCCTCGATTTGTTCGAGGCTTTTTATTGGCTCATAGCCCCTCTCTCGCCTTAAACTCAACTTTGTTAGCTACCACAGCAATAACCCCTCAAACGTCTCACTCTGAACGTTTGAGGCTCTAGAAATCAACATTATCAATTGGTGTTCCTTAGCTTTTCGCAATGGAGCGAAAGTATAAGGCGTGAACGTAAGCATATAAAAAGAAAAGAAATAACTCCATTCAACACAAATGCAAAAATTGGTAAAACGGTAAACGTACGGCAGAAAAACGAAAAGAAGTGATAGGAGAAGTGAAATGACAGGCACAAAAAAAGCTCCCTTAGGAGCTTCTTTCATTGTGTGTTGATTATTGGCTCATACGAATCAATGATTTACCAATCAACCACTCTAGTTCTTTACCGCTAGTATCACCAAATTGAGTTTCAGTTAGCTTGTAAAGACGATCAATACCGTTTGCCGCAAACTCATGTGCGCTTTCAGCAGTAACGATATGATGGAAAAGTAAACGTAAGATTGCTAGGAATTCAGCGTCTTCAAGTGCTGTAACCCAGCTAGCAGAGAATGCATCAAGACCATTTTCGAAGTCAATGTGTTCCATGAACATCTTGAAGATTCGACCGTCTAGCGCTGCTGTAAAGTCTGTTTTCTTTGGAAAGTGGTGGCTTATACCTGTACGAGAAACGCCCGTTTGCTGACTCAACGTCGTGTATGACATCTTATCGTAACCCAATCTTAATAGCTGGTCTACAACGGCATCCATGATTTTCTGGATAGTGATTTCTGTATCTTCTTTACTACGCTTTGGCATATTCAGGCTCTTCTCTTTGTAAATCCATCTAACTCAGTCAATTGAAGTCAGAATGCAAATCGTTATCAGCATTATGTGAGCAAGGTGTTTTATCGCAAGTATTTATAACTACATTCACACAAATACTATGTACGAACAATTCGACAGTGACGCCTCTTTGGACGCTTAGTCTAATTATTCTTCGAATAACCACCTTACGATCCTAAGCCAGTAATTTTAAATAACGACTTAGAATATGAAATACCCAACGAAAAATTCATTGTATAAATACCTATCAAGCGATAGATAGTCTTATAAAATCATTCCTGACGCAACTAAGTGAATGATATTCTGACAAATTAATAACATTAATCTTCAGCAAAACATGATCAAGATCACATAGATATTTTGCGCCGCGAATGTTCATATTAATTTCACCTCTATTCAAACAACATAGCATACCAGTGTAAATTAGTTCAAAGATTTTAATTTTTGTAGATACAGATCAAATTGCTCGTTAGAATAACCTCAGATTTTGTAAGAGGATTATTTATGAGCCAAGATGTTGGTAAAAATGATGTATGTGAGGCTTGCGGCTGCGCAGGTGAGATCGGTTTCATCATTAAAGAAGGCGATGAGGTTGCTGAGGTAACTGTTTACGGTAGCTCTAAAGCCCTTATTGAAGCTGAGTTTGCTAAGTACGTTGAGTTAGCTAAGCAAGTGTCTAGCAATGTCGAGTTTGAAGCCTCAGAGATGACAGAAGAGAGCACGGAATTACATGCACGCTTTAAATTTGAAGTCAGTGCTGAGAAGATTATTTTCGAACTTAAGACTCGCTCTCTAGCGCGTTAATTTAAGCACTAATATTCATATCACTAAAAGACGAGTTTATTACTCGTCTTTTTTTATAATTTCAATCCACCCTAGTGCACCATTGGTCTCAAAATCATTTTCAGCCGCACATCGAATCAAAACACCTGAAACTTCAACGACAGCACCAAGACTATATGCCTTATCATCATAATAACAAACTCGTTGCTGTGAACCGCTCTGAGTGACGACGACAGCAGCCTTAGCGGGCGTGGATATTATTTTATTAGCATTCGCTGATACTGAACAAAACACAGAGGTTAAAATCACAAAACCTTTTAGAATTTGACGCTTTATTTCAATCACAGATTCATCTTTCATTGCGCTCTATACCTTTTTACCTACCAACAAATGAGTAAAACACTATGCGAGAATAATTTTTTCATTATAGTGTTAACGTCTCTCGTAATAAGAAGCTTGTTATGATCCGAATAATTGCACTTATTATTGGTTCTTTAACCATAACAAATGTAGCCGCAGAACCACTCGATCAGTATCAAATATTGAACCATCTCGATAATTACGGAAACTTATATTTACGAAATAAACCTTACACGTCGCTTCCGACGGGGTTAGTGGTCGATGGCAACCTCAATATAGAAAATACTGCGATAACACGCCTACCCAAAGGGTTAGAAGTAAACGGTAGCCTTAAAGGCGGTAACAGCCAACTTGCCCGAGTTCCGTCGGGGGTAAAGATTAAAGGCTATGCCGACTTGATTGGCAGCCAAATCACCAGTTGGCCGAGAGGCGTTAGAGTTGGAGGGTTTATTAACCTGACCGATACGCCGCTTCAAAGATTGCCTAACGGTTTTCGAGTGAAAGGCGACCTCAGTGTGATTCGCACTCCTTTGGGGGAGCTCCCGAATGGGATAGTCATTGATGGAGATTTATATATAGGCGGTTCTGCGATTACTGCATTCCCCGATACGATGACAGTAAAAGGAAACATCTACCTCGGAGGTAACACGATTACCACGTGGCCAACCAACTTAGATCTTGGTGGCGCGGTTGCTCGCTAAGTTCAGCCCGACTCATTGGCTATTTAATTTTGGCGTTTAGAGAAAAATACCAACACACAGATACAAAAAAGGAGCCTTAGGCTCCTTTTTCAATTCAATCTCTTGTTGGTTAGCGGCTATGCGCACTAACCAATAGCGACCTAGCCAATGTTCTTCACTGGGTTCGCATAGCTATCGATTAAGTACTGACGAGCACCTTTAGGCAAGCCTGATAACTTTTCTTCAAACTCTTTCTTAACGACTTCTGTAATAGACTCATCATCTTTTTCTGCAGCCAGCAGGTTCACAGGAAAAAGTTTGTAGTTGTCATGGATCTGGCGGTCGATCTCTTCAGCAAGCGCTTCTGGCGTTTCAAAATCTTGCTCGATAACTTGACCGAAGCCGACATGAACACGTCCTTTGTTACCGATGATACCTTGAATGATACTTTCGATATCTTCAAACTCACCTTTTTCGTAACTGCCGTTTACGTCTTTTTCAAAAAGCTCTATGGCTTTCGCTGTATCACACGGATCGTTTTCGTATGAAATAGCCACAGGAACGATCTTCAATGATTTCACGTACTCTGGAAATGCGATTTTTTGCTTACGCCCTTCAACATGGAACATCTTCAGAATTGCTGGCTCTGTGAAATCATTGCCGTCTTTTGCACGACCTTCTTTCTGAGCGATCCAAATAGAGTTACCGGTTTCTAGAGAGTGCTTAATGTACGAAGACAACTGCCCTAGCGCTTTCATCATTTCACGTGGCCCTTTTAGAGAACGCTTTACGATGAAGCTTTTGTTCAGACGCATCAGTTCAGTCGCACATGGCTTCTTCAGCAGGTTGTCACCAATAGCGATACGACAAGTCTGGTGGTTATTTTGATGCAGAGCGTAGTTAACAAGTGCAGGATCCATAGCGATATCACGATGGTTAGAGACAAACAAATAAGCTTGATTCGCATCCAGTGACTCTACGCCAGTGTATGTAACACCATTAGTAGTCTTAGCTAGCGTGTCGCGTAAGTACTTTTTAACTTCAATCTGAATGGATTCAACGCTGGTCAGCTTGCTCCATTTCATTTTCAAGTAAACGCGTAAGATCGGGCTCATTAATGCTTTAAACCAAGACGCATGGTTTGAAAAACGGTAGTGCAGGATCGCACTGATAAATTCTTCATCATTAATAAGACGGTTTAGTGCCGCTGGAATTTCATCATCGCCGTAAGGACGAATATCAACATATGGATCGGTCGGAGAGGTCATTTTTTAATTCATATAATAAATAGCTGGCTCATTCTACGCGTTGTTTTGACTTCTCGCAGCTACAGAACCCATACTTTTGACAAGGTCAGACCAGAAAGATTGAAAATCCCCTGTTATTGTTGGCATTCTTTAAGATTAGCGGTAATCTTGACGTCCCAAAACTAAGGTACTATCTATGAACTTCGCTATTGAATATACATCGGCTTACTTTTCACACTTGGTGATCACACCTCGCAAGAAAGTACTAAAACATAGCCTTGTATCGGTTCAGAGTGGTTTGGTTTTAATAAAGCTCGGTAAACAAGAGTACGCAGTTGAACCCGGTCAAAGTATTTGGGTTCCTTATGACTGCTTAACTTCACTGACCTACTTCCCGAATACACAGGTTAATCGTGTCGATTTTTCGGTTCGTTTGACGGATTCATTCCCAAGACAAGCGGGTTACATCACGCAAACTAACCTCTCTTCGGCGCTACTAGAAAAGCTAGAGCAAACCAAAGCTCGTACTTCCAATGCCAATAATACGGAACAAGCGTTTAAAGATATGCTTTCTGTATTGAAGCAAGAAGTGTTGTCGTTTAAACCACTGCTTTGTGAAAGTGCTCTGTCTCAGCGATTCAATCAGTGGAACATTGATGATTCGAATCTGCCACAAGAACACACCTTGGTGATGGTCATGCGCGAAGCGAAGAAACGCATGCAATCAGGTCAAAAACGTACGCTTGTGATTGATGATTTGTTCTCTGGGAAAGAAGAAGAATTCGAACAACTGTGCATGCTTGTTTTCGGTGAAGATTTATAGCTTGGCGATAGCTAAACAAACCAGATACTAAAAAGCCGCAAAAACTCAGTTTTTGCGGCTTTTTTAATTCTTAGCATTTAAACGTAGATTAATGATTAGCAATCTAGAATGGCAATTCAACCTGCATCATAAGGTCTGCGTCTCGTGAATCATGCCAGCGGTAATCAAAGCGCATACGAGGTTGCCCTTCAACTTTCTCGCCAAAACCGATGCTCAGTTGAAGGCCATGATTCATCAACCACTCTTCAGTCGACATATCATACTGCTCATCTTCAAGATCTTCTGGGAACCACATACCCAAACCAACATAGTTGGATTCAAGGCTCTGAGTTAACAGTGGCGTGTCTTTGCTTTGAAGAACCCAATCAGACCAATAGTCTGGAGCTTCAGGCTCTTCATCACTTAGCCCGCTGATTTCCATCATGCGTTGGCCAAAAGACTCAATACTCGAAGAGAAGTCTAAGCAGCTGTTTTCATCATCAGAAGTCAGCATGATCGAATCTAAACTAAAGAAATCACAATCAGCTTGAGCAGGCATACTGCATGCTGCAATGATCATCGTCGCTGGTATCGCGCGCTTTAGCATAGTCATCAGACCTCTTGAATTAGTGAATTTACATTATTGTATACAGTCCACTGCCTTGCAATATCTTTGTAACTGACTTTGTACTCAGTTTTGCCACATTGCTCCCATTTTGCAAAGCATTGCGAATATCGGTGCTTCGAATTTTGATTTTTTCAGGGCAAGCCATCACAGACCATCGCTCGGTAATCTCATCTGATTTATAGAAAGAAGAAAACTTAAAGAAGTTGTCAGGCCCAATAACGAACGTGAGTTCCGCGTCACGATATAAATTTTGAAGCTCACTCAGCACTGCATAAGTGGTCACGCTTTCACCTGGGGTAAACAAACTCTTTTCGATCAAAGAAAGCTCAACTTGATCCAGTGAAAGATCGCTAATAAATGCGTTAACTAACTGACATCTCGTATCAAAGTCTAGCATCTCTTTTCCCCAAGCATGAGCAATGCTTGGAACGAGTAGAATTTTGTCGAAGTGAGCCAGTGAATCAATCACACTTTTATGACCTAAGCTCGGTGGATTAAACGCACTACCGAAAATGGCTATTTTTTCCATGGTTTATTGCTGCCTTCTCTTTCTAAGCTTGTGCAAAGAGGTTTTTAAATCGGATGATTTAGGTATGATAACACTAGATTTTTAATTTGCTTGCAGGAAAGGAATACGAATGGAACAGTTAATTCGTGACGAAATGCGCGTACTACCTTCTATCGACCCTCACTTTGAAGTGACTCGTCGCGTGGATTTTATCAAAACTAAACTTCAACAATCTGGATGTAAGTCTCTTATCCTAGGTATCAGCGGCGGTGTCGACTCAACGACATGTGGTCGCCTAGCGCAAATGGCCGTTAACAGCCTAAATGAGACGTCTGGCAGCAACGATTATCAATTCATCGCGGTTCGCCTACCTTATGGCGAGCAAAAAGATGAAGACGAAGCACAACTCGCTTTATCTTTCATCGAGCCTTCTCAATCAGTTTCTGTAAACATTAAAGCGGGTGTTGACGGGCTTCACGCAGCTTCTCACGTGGCTTTAGAAGGCACAGGCTTACTACCAACAGATTCTGCAAAAATCGACTTTGTGAAAGGCAATGTGAAAGCTCGTGCTCGCATGATCGCACAATACGAAATTGCTGGTTACGTTGGCGGTCTTGTGATTGGTACTGACCACTCAGCGGAAAACATCACTGGCTTCTACACTAAGCACGGTGACGGCGCATGTGACTTGGCACCACTATTTGGTTTGAACAAACGCCAAGTTCGTGAGCTTGCAGCAACGCTGGGCGCTCCAGAGCAACTTGTTAAGAAAGTACCCACTGCTGATCTAGAAGAGCTTGATCCACAGAAAGCCGATGAAGCAGCCTTAAACCTTTCTTACGATCAAATTGATGATTTCCTTGAAGGTAAAGAAGTGCCTCAAGACGTATCCGATCGCTTAGTAAGCATCTACAAAGCGACACAACACAAACGTCAACCAATCCCAACGATCTACGATTAATTTTTGAATTAGTCTCAGAATCAAAAAGGCCGGAAGCTCATTTGTGAACTTCCGGCTTTTTCTATTTAGTGTTTTTTAATGCGTTTTTCTTAATGATCTAACGAGACGTTAATCGACAACTTCGATATCAGTTTGCGGAACACTGCAACACGCCAGTATCTGCCCCATGTTACGTTCATGCTCTTGCAGCGCTGGCACATCCGGTTGGTGAACTTGCCCAGACTCAAGGGTCACTTTACAAGCACCGCAGAAACCCGCACGACAACTTGAAGCAATAGATACCCCCGCCGACTCTGCTTGCTCTAATAGCGTTGATTGGTTATTACCTTCGAACAGGTAGCCATTCACACTCAACTGAAGTTGCTTCACAGCCTCCTCGGTCGATTGAGCCACACCAAACGCTTCTTGATGGTAATGCTGAGGGTTGAGTCCCATTTGAATCAGCAGTTTCTTTGCATTATCCATAAAACCATCAGGACCACACACGAACGCTTGACGCTTGTGTAGTGCTTCAATTTTAGCAACATGCGACACGCTTAGACGCCCAGATAAACCATCCCACTCTTTGGTTGGTTGGCTTAATGAATAAATCACACGAAGACCCGCGTGCTCACTGGCGAACTTATCAATTTCAGCTTGATAAGGGATGTCTTCTTCACTGCTGCATTGATGATAGAAAACCACATCATCAATTTGACCATGGTCGGCGAGGTAGCGAAGCATCGACAGCATTGGCGTAATACCGCTGCCTGCAGACAAAAGCAGTAACGGGTGAGTTGGATCCGCTTCTAAGTAGAACGCACCATCTGGATTTTGAGCAACCAAAGTATCACCCACTTGGAAGTGATCATTTAACCAGTTAGAGATTTGACCATCGTCCACTCGCTTCACTGAAATCGCTAAACGACCCGCTCGTGAAGGGCTAGAAGATAACGTGTAACGACGACAAACCTTCTCGCCATCAATCACCATCTCAATCGGAAGATGTTGCCCTGGCTGATAACTTGGCAATGAATGGTTTTCTTTGGCAGGTTCTAACCAAAAGGTCGTGAAGTCACGAGCGATCTCTTCGCGCTCAACACACGTTAAATGTAACGACTCAACCCATGTGTCTTCGTAGTGTTCTTTCTCTTTGGTTTCGAGTACTTCAACCACATCACCCGCTTTAACCAAACCTTCATTTTTAGCCACAAGATTCTGACCAAAGAAAACACCACCACGCTCATTAGCTCTGAATGTAGAGAAGGTATTAAGCGGCTCTTTTGTTGCTCTAAATTCGCCACGCTCAACATCAACTGTCGTTAGGATACAACGCTCACAAGGCTTCACCGCTTCGAACTCAACCTCACCGATACGGATACGCTTCCAACCATCTTCAGCAAAAGCTTCGGTATTCGAAACTACAAAATTGGTGCGGAACTGATCCATAGAGTGAACTTCAGGGCTGCGGCGATTAAGCTCATCTAGCGATGCTTGGCTGATCACTAACATTGGGTAACCATCAGCGAAACTGACATTCTGACCGAGTTTTTCACGAACACGATTCGATTGCTCACCAGAGAACAGTAGCTCAACACGAACTCCGAGCACATCACTGAACCAATCATCGGCTTCATCGTTGGTGGTGTAAGCAGTAAAACTGTCTTTCCAAACCGTTGCTGGTGCTTCTTGCATCTTGAAATTTGCATACTTGAGACGCAAAGGCTCTTTGCCTTCATAAGTGAAGATCAAACCGTCAGGCTGCAAGCTTGAAGATACCTTGACCATTTTCGGATACTTACGCGCTGTAACCATTGAGCCGTCAGCCAGTCCCAACATAAAACGTCTGTCGAAAGTAAGACCCTGTTTTTCGACCCAAGCAGAAGAGAGTGCGATCCCGCCCACTGATTTAACCGGAAACACATTAATTTGAGATAAGGAGGGCTGTTGACCTGAAAGCTCTTGCTCCAAAGCCTTTTGATCCAAAGGTGACTGCGACATAACGATTCCAATGTTTTGTTGTTTGTCCCAATGCTAACAAATGGTTATAAATAGATAAACTGGCAGGCATTAAACACTTGATACTAAGCTAGTATCTTGAGATGTTTAGCTTTCTATCTTGATACATTAAGGCAGCAATGCAGTAACACTCTCCAGACGTTCTATAATATGAACACGATTACCGCATTGAACTTTCATTGAATAAAAAGGATTTATCATGAACAAACTCGTCATTATCATCTTATGTGTACTGCTTCCACCTGTTGGTGTGTTCTTCGCTCGCGGCGCCGGGAAAGATTTGGTGATCAATATCATTCTTACTTTCTTCTTCTGGGTTCCAGGAATGATCCATGGTCTGTGGGTAGCCACCAGATAACCCTTATCAACAAATAGATACCGAATAAAATATCCATAAAAACAAGCTCCTAATCCTGAAGAGTTAAAAATAGGATGAAATGAAAGTGCTTTTCCACTATCATCCTGTCGCCTAAACGTAAGCGATTGCTTTCACAGATTTCGCTGAGTTTAGGCTCCAACTACATAACACTTCAAATGGTGGGAGCCTTCAATGACACAACTTACGATTACTCGTCCTGACGACTGGCACGTTCATCTACGCGATGGCGAAGTATTAAAAGATACAGTCCGCGATATCAGCCGCTACAATGGTCGAGCGTTAATCATGCCAAACACCATCCCACCGGTAACCGATACCGAAATGGCTCTTGCGTACCGTGAACGCATCATGGCAGAGCAGCCAAATGAACAGTTCCAGCCTCTAATGGCACTTTACCTAACAGACAACACAACACCTGACGAAATTCGCAAAGCGAAAGAATCTGGCGCTGTTGTAGCGGCGAAGCTATACCCTGCTGGCGCGACGACAAACTCGGATTCAGGCGTAACTTCAGCTCAAAAGATTTACCACGTGTTAGAAGCGATGCAAGAAGTGGGTATGTTGCTGCTTGTACACGGTGAAGTAACGGCTCACGATGTTGATATCTTTGACCGTGAAAAAGAGTTCCTAGACACAGTTCTAGCACCGATTGTTAACGACTTCCCTAACCTGAAGATCGTTTTAGAGCACATCACGACTGCAGATGCAGCGACTTTCGTTAAGAACGCTAACGAGAACGTAGCGGCAACCATCACAGCTCACCACTTGCTTTACAACCGTAACCACATGTTGGTTGGCGGCATTAAGCCACATTTCTACTGCCTACCTATCCTTAAGCGCAACACACACCAGTTAGCACTTATCGAAGCGGCAACAAGCGGTAGCAAGAAGTTCTTCTTGGGTACAGACTCTGCGCCACACGCTAAAGGTGCTAAAGAGTCAGCATGTGGTTGTGCAGGTTCTTACACAGCACACGCTGCGGTTGAACTGTACGCTGAAGTGTTCGATTTAGAAGGCAAGATTGAGAACCTAGAAGCGTTCGCGAGCCACAATGGTCCGGATTTCTACGGCATGCCACGTAATGCAGACACCATCAATCTTGTTAAAGAAGAATGGAATGTTGCTGAAACAATGCCTTTCGGTTCAGACATTGTTGTGCCAATCCGTGGCGGCGAGACGATTGCTTGGTCTGTAAAGTAAGCGCTTATATTGTAAAATAAGCGCTTACTGTTAAGTAAACGCCCTCCATTTAACGAAAAGGGTCACCATAATAATTATGGTGACCCTTTTTTGTTTCGATGAAAGACTGTCTTATTATAAAAAATAATTAACGATTACTTACCGCGTATTTTTCCAATCGCAGTCCAAACAGCAACGACAATCAAGCCAGCTAAAACCCCAATCACACCATTTAATAGCGTCGGTACCACCGCTGTCGCGATCGTATGTCCACTAAAATCCATAATAATCGGTTCAATTAAATGATGAATCGCGGGAACGTTGTGCACCACAATACCACCACCAACTAAGAACATCGCAGCTGTACCGACCACAGCAAGCATCTTCATCAGCTTTGGTGCAAAGGCGACTAACCCATTACCCAAACGGGTTTTAATGGTACTGCCATTCGACGTGCGCTGGAGATAGAAACCTAAATCATCCAGCTTAACGATCCCTGCCACTAAACCATAAACACCAATCGTCATCACAACGGCTATCAAACTCACGACAAGAATCTGAGTAAGGATACTTGTACCCGTTACGGTACCTAGCGCAATCACAATGATTTCCGCAGATAATATGAAGTCGGTACGAATCGCGCCTGAGACCTTCCTCTTCTCATATTCCTCTATGGATTCGCCAGTACTCGTATCCTCTTCCTTCTCGTCATGTTGATGAGCATGAGGAAAGAGCTTCTCTAAGATTTTCTCCGCCCCTTCAAAACAAAGAAACAGGCCACCAATCACGAGTAGTGGCATGATCAACCAAGGGATGAACGCACTGATCAATAATGCTGCCGGAACCAAAATCAGCTTGTTTTTAAATGAGCCTTTTGCGACCGACCATACCACTGGGATTTCTCTTTCAGCAGAAACACCTGATACCTGCTGAGCGTTAAGGGCTAAATCGTCACCCAATACGCCTGCGGTTTTTTTAGCTGCCACCTTAGACATCAGTGCGACATCATCCAACACGGTTGCAATGTCATCTAGCAGTGTTAATAAACTTGCTCCAGCCATTTTATTGTCTCTTTTTAAAGGATTGAACCATCGATGAAATGTAACATCATCAATTCACTCATCAAAGTTATGAGTCTGTAAAAAATAAAGTCACAAGTTGTGTTTTCTATTGCTGTCTCTGTTAGACAGGAATAATCTGTCTTAATCTTTCACGAACATAAAAGAAAAAGTATAGATGAAAAGTGAATCTACCTACCCAATTGGTAAGCCAGGACAAAAGTGGCAACAAGCAGAACGTGAAGCATGGTTAGCTCAAAGAACGGTTAAGCGTGAATACCAACAAGAAGTTGTACCAAAGATTAAAGCACTTGCAGACCGCTTCGACATCGAACAATACGGCGCACTGAGCTACGACGAAGCTCGCTTCCCACTTTTCGTAATTAAGAGCAAAAACTGGGACGAGTCAAAGCCAACCATTCTTGTTACAGGTGGCGTTCACGGTTACGAAACCAGTGGTGTACATGGCGCTATCAAATTCGCAGCGACCCAAGCAGAGAAATACGCAGCACACTTCAACATTGTAGTAGCACCTTGTGTAAGCCCTTGGGGTTACGAGGTGATCAACCGTTGGAACCCAAATGCTGTTGATCCAAACCGCTCTTTCTATGACGGTACGCCAGCAGAAGAATCAGCAAACCTGCGTGCTTTAGTGGCCTCTTTGCCAGAAGTATTGGTTCACGTTGACCTGCATGAGACGACAGACTCTGATGAAACTGAATTCCGACCAGCACTCGCTGCTCGTGATGGTATTGAGTACATCGAAGGTATGATTCCAGATGGTTTCTACACGGTTGGCGATACTGAAAACCCGCAACCAGAATTCCAAGCGGCGGTTATTGCTTCGGTCGAAAAAGTAACCCACATTGCACCAGCAGATGCAGACGGCAAGATCATTGGTTCTGAAGTCACCCAACACGGTGTGATCAACTACCCAATGAAGAAGCTTGGCTTATGTGGCGGCGTGACCGACTGTAAGTACGGAACAACCACAGAGGTTTACCCAGACAGCGACAAAGTGACTGACGAAGAGTGTAATGACGCTCAAGTTGCTGCTGTAGTCGGTGCTTTGGATTACGTTATTCAACATGAATTGAACGCGTAAGCTATTAGCTATTAGCTATTAGCTATTAGCTAAAGCTGCTCCCTAAAACTAAAAAGAGCCACAAGTGACGATTCACTTGTGGCTCTTTTTTTTGTCTTTTCTCTTACCTTTGATTTCTTCTTGGGCATAAAAAAGCTCCCTTGCACACAGTACAAGAGAGCTTTGAAATAACACTGAATAAGGAGTAATTAGCGAACTATATACTCCCCATACTCGATTACTTTATTTAGCGGTTTCACTAACGTTTTCTTGTCCTTTATCTACTTCAGTCAGTAGACCTTTCAACAAGCTAAAACAGCCAATCAGAAGAATGATCGTAAACGGCAGTGCAGCAATGATTGTGATCGATTGCAGAGCTTGGATAGATTGAGTACCACCAATCCACAGCATTACCATTGCGATAGCACCTGAGATAACCGCCCAAACCACTTTCTGTTTAACAGGAACTTCAAGCTTACCACCCGCCGTCATGCCATCGATAACGATAGAGCCTGAGTCTAGCGTTGTAACGAAGAACACAATGATCAGTGCGACTGCGAGAACTGACAGAATGCTACCGAACGAGTAAGCATCTAGCATGTAGAACAAGCTTAGAGATACGTCTGTAATGCCTTGGTCGAGGCCAAGTTGCCCTACATGGTTAATTACTTGCTCGATAGCCACGCCACCGAAGATCGACATCCAAGCCGACGTTACCAATGTTGGGATAATCAATACGCAAAGTAGGAACTCACGAACCGTACGGCCCTTAGAAATACGTGCTACGAACATACCGAAGAATGGCGCATAGGCAACCCACCATGCCCAGTAGAACACAGTCCAGCCATGCAGCCATGTTGTGTCTTCACGACCCGCACTTTGGCTCAAAGCTACGATATTTTTCACATAGCCCGTTGCCGCAGTCGCCACAGAATCAAGCACTGTCGTAAAGTTCAATACAGCGATAAGACCAAGGAATACGAACGCAATAACCATGTTCAGGTTACTTAGGAACTTAACACCACCGTCCATGCCACGCATAACAGAGATGATCGCCAAGCCCATAATCAAAACGATAATAGATTGCTGAAGGTAGATGTTGTTTTCCAAGCCAAACACGTGGCTAATACCACTTGCTGCTTGAGTACCACCTAGGCCTAATGAAGTCGCAAGGCCAAACAGAGTAACCAGTACCGTTAGTACGTCGATCACATCACCTGTTTTACCCCAAACTCGTTCACCCAGTATTGGGTAAAACACAGAACGCATTGATAGCGGTAAGCCTTTGTTATAAACAAAGTACGCTAGACAAAGCGCCGTCATGCCATAGATAGCCCATGCATGAAAACCCCAGTGGAATACGGTTGCACCTAGTGCCAGTTCACGGCCTGCTTCTGTGAAAGGTTCCGCATCCAATGGTGTGCCGAACCAGTTAGTGAAGAACGCGGTTGGCTCAGCAACACCCCAGAAAATAAGCCCGATACCCATACCCGCTGCGAATAACATCGCAATCCAAGATGACATCGAATAGTCCGCCGTCGCGTCTTCACCACCTAGGCGAATCTTACCCAACGGTGAAAATGCTAGAACAACAGCAAACGCTAGCATGATGTTAGCTCCCCACATAAACAGGAAGTCAAACTTTGATAAAACAGCACCCTTAATAGAATCAATAGCAGCTTTAGCGTCTGCTGGCGGAAGAGCAAGAAGAGTGATGATGAAGAGAAGAGATAGGCCTACTGAGGCTATGAAGACGGTGTTGTGGACATCCATGCCCCATTTACTGACGTTATCTTGACCAACTTGATAGTCAGTAGAATCGATACTGTATTTTTTTGATTTAAAACTCATAAATTATGATGTTCACATATCCGAATCAACGAATATAAGGACGCTCTCCATATCCAATTACTACTTGATTGGCTCGCCGCACCACCTAAATAAAGGCGATAAAAATCACAATGGTTGGTGATAAATGGACTTACTGGCTCAATCCCAAGGCGCGTATTATAGCACACCTCAAAGCATTTTGACTGAGTTTTAGCTCAATAGTTACCCAAACCACCGTTGATAGTGATAGTTAACCCAATAAAAACAGAATAAAATAAACAGACAAAAATCTTAAAATACAATACGTTAAATTAAAATGACGCACCGTAAAATCTCATGCAAACTTTCTACAGATAATATTAACAACAGCCTGATTTATTTATAGCTCTAATAAAAAAGCCCCGCTATAGGGGCGGGGAAATTACCAAAGGTAAAAGAGAAATCAGTATTCAAATGTCAGTGCTACGTCTTGCTACGCTTCTCGCCACAGAGACTGCACATTTCAATGGCAGTACATCAAATCGCGAAGCAAAAGCCTAGGTTGTAGTCTTCGCCATTCTTTTCAGTGAACTCTTTATCTTCACTCGATGCGCTTGGTCGGCCGCTTTCATCACCCTTCACTAAGCTAACCCAGTGGCGAATACCAGAAGAGAGGTTCGCTTCAGTTTGGCCAAACGTGGTGCATGTCTCTAATTGAATGTCTTCGATGTTCACCAACTCTAAGTTGCCAGTGCCTTTACGAGCACCTATTGTCACTTCAACATGCGTACCGCTCTCGTCACGAAATAGAATTGACGATGGTTTAGATTTATCACCCGCATAAGCGACAAAGTGCTTCGCTCTTTTCAGGCCAGTGTGCTCGCCGTTTTTGAAATAAACCTGAACATGTCGATAATCAATCTCGTAGCTCACTGCATCTTCGTGTGAACCCGCCTCTAGAGGGAATAGAGTATCAAGCAACTGTTTCGCCATTTTTTGTTTTTCGAGTTGCTTGTCTGCTTTCACCATTTCTACGGCAAAGACAGCTTCAGCAATAAATGTTGAATGGTTTCTGTGAAGTTCTGTTTTGTCTAGTGTCAGCATATTCATAATCTTTCCCTCTTACGGCTTTGAATTTCATGTAGGTCAAAAATCCTGATTGACCCTTTTCAAATGTGTTCTTTACTGTGTGGCTTCCATGTATTTCATACTACTTGTATTTTTTAAACAATTTCACAACAAAAATTTCACAGTGTGAATTTTACTAAATTGATTTTTTACACAAACCGAAATTTACGCCCCCAACCCTTTATTTAATTGGGCTGAGAGCTCATTAGACACACTTTTACGTGTTGTTTGATTTTGTGTAATAACCGACCCCAACCAATTTATTGTCGATCACTCGATAGTAGGTGTGCTTGGTTTCGACTTTGCTCGACAGAGGATTTAGCCATCGATAGGTGTAAACACCACGGCCATTTTCTTTGGCGAGATTTAACATCTCAGTGAGAATTGGCTTATCGTCAGGGCTTAGAATTTCGTTGTGTGAACGTCCAACAAGCTCAGGGGATACACCATGTGCAAGTAGCTTTCCGGAGATCATGTCCATCACAAACACATACAAGTCTCCTTCAACAAAGCTACCCTCAGCGTCATTGAACTCAGTCAGGCTCTCTTGTTCTGACTCCACTATCGCTGTCATGGCTCTCGCCAATAAATTCTTCGCCTCAGCAGCACTCGAACGTTCTGGGTAATAGCCCACCGCAACAATCACATCGCCCACACGTTCAAAGAAAGTGGTTTTAGGCTCGCCCATGCGGTCAGTCGGATTAGTCCAATGGTACTGAACTTCGCCAAACCCGTTGTGCACAGCCTTAGTGATCATTTCACGGAAAAAGGGATTACCGTAAACGTCTTGAGTATCCAAAACACTGTCGCCCACCAACACCATTGAAGAGCCCCCACTGGCAAGGAATTGGCCATCAATACCAAGAGCAAACACATAGAGCTCACCGTCTATATATTCGGCATCACTCATGAAGTCTTTGACACTCTCATCACCATCCTTTTGTACATGGACAACCGCTTTAGCAAGCAAGGTTTTGGCTCTTCTTTCAGCATCGCTGACCACATGTGGCTCTGAAATATCGAGCACATTGACTGGCTCGTTTTCTTTCGCTGTTTCTGAATGTTCAGCACGCAACCCAATGCCACTAATCACTGCAAACACAGCACAACCAATAAGGATAATTCTTGATATATTCATAGTGACCTCTCCTAATAGCCCACTAAGGACGGTAGCCAAAGCGTAATTTGTGGGAAGAAAGCGATAACGAAAACGCCAATAACGGATGCAAGCACAAAGGGGTGGATCTTCGCGGTGATCTGCTCAACTGTGGCTCCGCCGATCCCCGAGGCGACAAAAATATTCTCACCGAGCGGAGGCGTAGCAAAACCTATCGATAACGTACACACCACCACGATCCCAACGTGGGTTGGATCCGCGCCTAGCATGTACATGATTGGCAACAGCACTGGTACGATAATCATGATCGCGGCTAACGTTTCCATGAACATACCGACGAAAAGCAATAGCACAATAGTCAGTGCCCACACCATGTACATGTTGTCAGTGAAACCTAACAATGACTCAGCCACCACGACCGGAATTTTTTGTTCGATTAACAAGCGACCAAATACCGTTGCAGCAAATAGAATCAGCAACACACGCCCGGTAATCCATGTGGTTGTCGATAATGATTTGATGGTGCTTTTGAACGATAACTCTCGATGAATAAACACACCCACAAACAGCGAATAGAAAATTGCCACAACCGCTGACTCTGTTGGTGTGAACATACCGCTATAGATACCTCCGAGAATCAAAAATGGAGCCAGTATCGACCATATGCCACGGCGCAAAGCGTGTCTTACTTCGCCAAATGACCAATTCTCAGACAGCCCTTTATAGCCTTCTCGCTTGGCAATGAAGTAGTTAGTGACGACGAGTGTAGATGCCATGATGAAGCCAGGAACAACGCCCGCAACAAACAATTTAGGAATAGATAAAGAAGCAAATTGCCCGTGTTGAGCGATGGCTTCAGGCGGTGCCATTAATCCCATTGCTGAGATGCCGAAAATAACTAACGGGATGGATGGCGGAATGATGATCCCCAAGCCCCCTGAGGCAGCCGTTACTGCCGATGCGTAACTCTTATCGTAATCTCGCTTAACCATTGCAGGCACCATTAGCATGCCTACCGCAGCGGTGGTTGCAGGCCCTGAACCCGATATAGCACCAAAAAACAGGCAGGCCATTACCGTTGCAGCGCCAAGGCCACCCGTCACGGGTCCGGCTAAGCTCTCTGCAATATCCACCAGACGTTTGGAGATACCCGCCGCCTCCATTAATGCGCCAGCAAGAACAAAGGCCGGCAGCGCCATTAACGGGAAGTTACCCACCGAAGTAAATGCGATTTGTACTAACGCGATGGGATTTTTGTCGAGCAACATATAGGCCGCCATTGAAGCGCCGGCCAGTGATACTGTGATTGGTGCACCCAGAATTAACAGGGTTAAGAAGCCACCAAATAAAATTAGAGTTAAATAGGATTCCATTATTACATCTCTCTATTACGGCTATTCTCTGTGACGACTACTGTGATGACTTTTGTGCCGTCATTTTTCGCAGTTCTTTGACTTCTGGATCTTCGTTCTTAGCGCCTTTGAACAAACGCTCATAGTTGTTCCAGATAATTCGAATCATCATCAACGAAAACGCGATAGGCAAAATCATATAGAAGTACTTCATTGGGATACCTGTCGTTTGAGATTTCCAGAACAGGTTCATTTTGTTGAACACGAAATCGTAACTGAGATAGACAAAGTAACCGTTGAACAGCAACCATAAGAAGTCAGCGATGGTTTCACAGACGGTCTGAACAATCGGAGGGAAGAACTTGAAGTGAAAACTGACTCGGTTATGCGCCGACATTTTGGCCGCCACAACGGCGCCTAGATAGGCAAACCAAACGAACATGTAAGTCGCGACTTCATCACCCCAAGGTATGGAGTAATCGAAAAGCTGACGAGTAAGGATTTGTGTGAACAGTAATAAGACAAAGCTTGCTAGCAACAGACAACAAGTATATTCCTCGATGTTGTTAAGATGCTTTTTTATAGTTTTAGCGACTGACATATAACCTCCAATGTTGATTTCCACATGACAACCAGTCGCTCGCGGTACTGAGCAGATCAGGTACTAAACAGATCAACGAGTAAAGCCATGTAAATGCCCTATCTCACTGTTCTATCGCTAGGTGATTAAGTAGCGGAGAACAGCAGATAGGGCGTATCTAATCGTTACTTTCTACCTAGTAACTCAAGAACGTCGTCTAGCTTGTCTTTGCCCCCAATGCTTGAGTAGAACTTAGGCCAAACTGACTTCGTGACCTTGCTGATCCACTCTTGCTCGTTGTCTGCTGGGTCAGTGAAGACCATGCCTTTTGCTTGCAGTTCTTCACGGATCTTGTTTTCAGTATTTTCTAAGTATGCAAAGCTGTGCTCTGTCGCTTCCTGACCCGCTTCAAGAATGATCTTTTGCATTTCAGGCGTCTGTTGTTGGAAGACAGTTTCACTGACGATTAGTGGCTCAAGAGAGAAGATATAACGAAGGTTTGTGACGTACTTTTGTACTTCATTGAACTTCATTGCATGAACAGTGATGTATGGGTTGTCTTGACCATCAACCACACCTTGCTGCAGACCAGTAAATGTCTCTGACCATGCCATTGGTGTTGGGTTTACGCCCCATGCTTGGTACGAAGCAATCATAATTTCGTTACGAGGGACGCGAATCACTAACCCTTTAAGGTCTGCTGGCGAAGCCACTGATTTTTTAGAGTTGGTTAGAACCCTAAAACCAGAATAAGCCCAACCTACGATGCGAACACCTGCATCACGAATCGTGTTATCAACAAGGTCTTGACCTACTTGGCCTTGAGTTAATAGCACCGCTTCTTCAGCGCTTTGAATCACGTAAGGCATGGTCAATAGACCAACTGTTGGAGAGAAAGGCGTCACGTTGTTGATCGCCAATACTGAGAAGTCGAGAAGGCCGATTGCCGCGTCGTTGACGGTGTCTTGCTCGTTGCCCAATTGACCATTTGGGAACAGGTCGATTTTGACTTTGCCGTCTGTTTTTTGCTCCATCAATTCAGAAAATGATGTCGCTAATTCCCACTGAGTACCACCAGCAGCATCGCCGATAGCCATTTTAAAATTTGCTGCTGCCGCGGTATGAGATAGCATCGCTGTTGCTACAATTGTGACGCCAGCAATAATTTTATTTTTAATCAATTTCATAGTCTTAACCTTTCCTATCATACAGACTTCCTGCCTGTACTTTGCTCACAAGGTGACCTGGTACAACTTTCCTGGTCGTAGTTCTATTTCCCTATTTTGGAAACAATGTTCGAGTAGCTAAAGCACTTCATCCTTTAACGAATACCACTGATAAAGGAACTGTTGCCCTACTCTTCGAAATGGTGCAAACATCTCAGATTCCACCACTTCCCTCACGTTGGGGAACGGAAGTTTTGATTCAAATATTGGCAAGTCAAGCTTATGGCCTTCACCTGCGATCCACTGGGCAAGGCGCTTGCCTGCTTGAGCGGAGTACATCACACCATTGCCGCCATACCCTAGCGCGTAGAATATGGACTGCTTTGGATTCGGCTGATAGATTCTTGGCATCATGTCATGGCTAACATCAACCCAACCCCACCATGAATAATCGATTTTGATCTGATCGAGAGAAGGGAATTTTCGGGTTAAATCCGCTCTCAACATATCTTCGTATTTCTTTTCAGGTGCATTCTTGCCACTGATGGCACTGCGTGTACCAATCTGCACTCGGTTATCCGGTAACAAACGGTAGTAATGACGCAGAATTCTGGTATCAGTAATCACCTGATTGGTTTTGAAGTTACACGCAGCGATTTCGTCTTGAGTTAACGGACGCGTCACCATCGAGTTAGAAAGTACGGGTAATAGGCGATTCTTAAGCTCTGAATGCAAACCTTGACTGGTATATCCACCAGTACAAACACCAACAGAGCGAGCCTTAACCACACCACCTGGTGTTTTTAGGTAGTGCACACCGTTGCGCGTTTCCCACCCCATCACAGGGCTTGCGGGGTGAACTTTTACGCCGAGTGCTCTCGCCTTTCTTAGATAACCAAACGCCAGTTTCCCTGCATGGATGCCAATACCTTCTGGTTCATGCATTGCGCCTGCCGCTTCTTGATCACCAACGTAATCACGTTTTACGGTTTCCGCATCTAAGATCTGCGCATCGTAATCGAACGTGTCACGCAGCAACTTGGCTTCTTTTTCAAGTGTTGCCATCACTTTGGGACGATGGGCAACGTATAAGTGGCCGCCCGGCTGTGGGTCACAATCAATGTCTTTGATCAGAGACTTAAAGGTGTTCATACCATCGACGCATTCGCGGTGCATTTTTAGCGCGGTTTCGAGTCCCCAGCGTTCAATCCACTGAGAACGCTTCAAACGTCCTGACGCACACTGAGCTTGACCACCATTTCGGGTACTGCAGCCCCAACTCATACGGTTAGCTTCAATCACAATCGCTTTAATGCCGTACATTTCAGCAAGGTGTATCGCAGTGCTTAGGCCTGTGTAGCCTGAACCGATTATCGCCACATCGACATCCATATCCGATGTAATTGGGCCATCATCTTCAGGTGGCGCGCCTGCGGTATCTATCCAATAAGTCGGGGCGTATTCCTTACCGTGACCTGGGCTCTTGTCTTTAAGTGGATCGTATTTTGGATCGTATCTTTCTTTTGCTTGGGTACTTTCTTGTGCTTGGGTGCTTGTCACCTTTGGCGGCACATCGGCTGCCGGTTGTTCCATTACTAAACTCATAATTCGACTCTCCTAGTCATAACACGTGAACGGGTTGTGGTTTCGTGTCTAGCTCTTGGGAGTGTTGTTAGGAGTCAAAAGAGGTCGTGTTTTACGGAAGGCATTTTTTACGCTGATTTTTCCCTCTTTCAGGGTAAACACATCAACCATACGAGCTTCGATGACAGTGCCATCAGGGTTAGTCGCAGAGAACGTTGATTCACTCACCGCGCGGTCGCCACACACAAAGTGGACAGGGTCGCTCCAGGCTGCATCTGGAAAGTTCTGCCAAACCAATTCAAAGCTATTGCGAACGGCTTCGTACCCTTCGATAGTGTTGCCAAGTTCGCCTTCTCCTGCCACGGTGTGGAAGACACAGTCTTCGGTCATAAACGACATTAGCGCTTCAATATCATGGTTATTCCATGCATCACTAAAAGATTGTAAAAAGGCGGTGTCGACTTGGTTTTCCAGCACGAATGTCGCTGCATTGGTTTGCATATTCATATTCCAGAATCCTTTATGTTTTCGTTATTGGTTTAAATTTCAGTAGCTTTGCGCCACTTTTTTATTAGAGTGTTTAAACTAGATCTGTGAAAATTTAACAACTTGATAACAAGATTCATCACTCTAACTTCGAGTTACTTTATAAACAATCTTTAAGCTCACAGATTTCATCTTTTTATAAATTAATTGGTGTTCTAATTTTATTTATCTCGTAATCACTAGATTTATATGAGCTCTAAATAAAATCAGTAAAAATATTAGACTTTAGTCGAAATCAAAATCTTGATGGTACTTTCGGCCATACTGCTCAAGCTGGCGATCATGAGTATTAACTTGTAATTCGATATTACCCTCACCTTTATTCATTGCTTGATTGCTATCTACATGGGCTTCATTTTTTAAATCAGCCAGTGTCTCTTCAATATATTCTGTCGGTTCATTTAAAACATTCATGGAGATTAATTCCTTTATCAGATTTACTTTCGCTGATGGAAGAATATGAACGGACACTAGACCGTTTGAATATTCTTTCTCATCGTACAAAGGCTGAATGGCATCATTGCCACCTTCCTTAAATGGGTGAATGGAATACCACTTATCTTTTCGTTGCTCTTGCTGATCACAATCAGCCACATTGAATATCTGAGTCCTATTGAAGTCACATGGTGAGTTAAAAACACTAACCTTATGATAATCAATGGCTTTAATAATATTGATACAGTCTTTACTTTGGCTATGACATACAGACCACAGCGCATTAATCAGGTTATCTGTCCACTCAAGTAAACGGGTTGGAAACCCCTGTTTCTTGGCTAAACACATCAATAACCAATCGTTTATCTCGTGTGCACTCAACGAATGCCCGCCATAAACTCTCACGGTCGAGAGAAGTTCTTGTTCGACACGGCGAATGTTCTTTCGATTTGATCGACCTAAGCTTGGCATCAGGTTATTATTTTCATAATCACACACGTTATAAATCAAACCACGATGCTCACTACACTCAGCAATGAGTGAATCGATTATTTCATACAGCTCGTCGAGTGAGCTTATATAACGTTTATTTTTCACAACATTCATACAATAAGTCACTTAATTTATATTCGGTAAAGTTAAAGTATTAATAATCACGTTAATCAATGGTTAAATTGGTATCGTTGTAATTATTGAAAAATGATAATAGATATATATCTTCGTCAAAGATGACCATTTATGGATCCATTAGTTAAGGATCGTACAATAATAATGAGTGACAAAATTTATATAGCTAGAACCACTTATGTACCGATGGAACATTTAATTAGTGTTCTAATGTTTAAGTAGAAATTATTGAACTAAGCGTTTACGTTCTTCACTTAAGCACTTTGCCAATACCCGTTAATATTGCCCGACCACGCTCTTTATAATGCGGTGGCCGGACAAACTTCCTATGACTTATACGTAATCTTTGTATTTATCTAGGAAACGAACCGGTGTTGATAGTGCATCTCGGCGGAACGGGTCGCCCAATTCCTGAGTACACATGATTTCAATGATGGTTGTTTTGCCTTCGTTCATCTGCATGTCGATGGCTTTTTGCAGGGTTGGACCTACATCTTCTAGCTTATCAACCGTGATACCTTCAGCGCCCATAGCTCTTGCGATTTCTGCAAAGCTTTGGTTTTCAAGTTCACCAGCAACAAAGCGTCGGTTGTAGAAGTCGACTTGGTTCTTCTTCTCTGCACCCCATTGACGGTTGTGGAATACCACGGCTGTCACTGGAATGTTATGGCGAACACATGTCATGGTTTCCATCAAGCTCATGCCCCACGCACCGTCGCCTGCATAAGAAATAGCGGGGCGATGAGGTGCCGCTGCTTTCGCACCAATGATGGTCGGGAACGCATACCCACAGTTACCGAAACTCATTGCAGCAAAGAAGCTACGTGGTTTTTCAAAGCGTAAGTAGCTGTTTGCCACTGAGTTGATGTTACCGATGTCCGTCGAGACCATTACGTCTTCAGGCATCGCTTTTTCTAGCTCACGCAGTACTTGACGTGGGTGTAGATATTCACCACCAGAGAACGGAGTCTCGTGAGAGTTTTCTTCAATCATATCCAAGCTGAACGAGTCACGTTCGTGTGTCCACTCATCAAGCTCTTTTTCCCACAGTGCTTTCTCTGTTGCTACTGTATCTTGACGAGCGCCTTTATTGTCATCACACAACAGTGCACGGCCTTCCAATCTTTCAGAGAGAGCAACCGCAGCGGCTTTCGCATCGCCACAGATACCAACAGAGATCTTCTTAACGAGGCCAAGCATCTTGTTGTCGGCATCAATCTGAATGATTTTCGCGTTCTTCGGCCAGTAGTCCATGCCATGTTGAGGCAAGGTACCAAATGGACCAAGGCGTGTACCCAAAGCGATAACCACATCCGCTTGAGCCATCAATTTCATTGCTGCTTTCGAACCTTGGTAGCCTAGAGGGCCACACCATAATGGGTGACTCGCAGGGAAAGAGTCATTGTGTAGGTAGCTGTTCACTACGGGTGCGCCTAACCTTTCTGCCAGTGCCGCACACTCTTGAACTGCGTCAGCCATTACCACGCCGCCACCAGAAATGATGACTGGGAATTTCGCTTCAGCAATCAGGTCTGCTGCTTCATTCAGAGACTTCTCACCACCCGGGCCACGGTCTAAACGCGCGGGTTTAGGGATCTCGGTTTGAGTTTCGCCGTAGAAATAGTCACGTGGAATATTCAGTTGAGTCGGACCCATTTCGCTCATTGCGCGGTCAAAGCATCGACCCGTGTATTCTGCCATACGGTCTGGGTGCGTTACGTGTCCTTGATACTTAGTGAACTCTTGGAACATTGGAAGCTGGTTACACTCTTGGAAACCACCTAAGCCCATTGTTTTAGTGCCTGTCTCTGGCGTCACAATGACGACCGGGCTATGTGCCCAGAACGCCGCTGCAATCGCGGTCACACAGTTACTAATACCCGGGCCATTTTGCCCGATAACCACACCATGACGACCAGATACACGAGAGTAACCATCTGCCATGTGAGCAGCACCTTGCTCGTGTACCACTGGGACCAATCGAATGCCAGCAGGAGCAAAGATATCCATTGCGTCCATAAATGCTGACCCCATGATGCCGAACATGTCGGTAACATCATTAGCAACCATAGTTTCAACGAACGCTTCTGATGGTGTCATTGTTACTGTGCCGGAAACAACCGTACGTTTTTCTTGCTCGCTCATTCTTCCATTCTCCTTGAGTTAACCAAAATTTCATTTTTCGGAATGAATTGTCTCTTTTTCGAATTCATTTTCACCTTAGTAGTAGAATTTTTGCGCGTCAACTTTTTATATTAAATTGGAACAATTCATTCTAATTAATAAAACTGGATCACATTATTGGTAGTTTTTCGTACAAAAAGTGCCATTAACTTAAGAGGAGCTGTTAATAATCGATCTCATATCGCGATAGCAGCGACAAGTGATGAGCTATATAGAGGGAAATATGATGAAAGAGGCGGAATTGATACCAACGCAACCGGTAAGTGTGAGAGAACGCTTTGGGATCGACAGCAATCTAACCGTGATGGCATTTGAACATGCGGGCGAATATGTGCCGAAAGTCGACCCTAATTACTGTTTTGACCCTGAAGTGACGCTCGCGATATTGGCGGGGTTCACCTCCAATCGTCGCACACTGATTCAAGGAACACATGGGACGGGCAAGTCGTCTCACATTGAGCAAATTGCCGCGAGATTGAACTGGCCATGCTTGCGGATCAATCTAGACGGACACTTAAGTCGCTTGGATTTCATAGGTAAAGACAGCATCGTCATTAAAGACGGTATGCAGGTGACTGAGTTTAAAGAAGGCATTCTTCCTCAGAGCATTCAACAACCCATCGCGTTGGTGTTAGATGAGTATGACGCTGGTCG
This sequence comes from Vibrio sp. Evd11, assembly GCF_900382755.1. Taxonomy (NCBI): domain Bacteria; kingdom Pseudomonadati; phylum Pseudomonadota; class Gammaproteobacteria; order Vibrionales; family Vibrionaceae; genus Vibrio; species Vibrio sp. Evd11. The sequence goes on along the minus strand of NZ_OSDX01000024.1, from coordinate 12,993 downwards.
TCCTGACGTGATGTTTGTGATTCAACAGCTATTAGAGCAAGACGGAAAATACACATCTTTAGAACAAAACCGAGTGATCACGCCTCACCCTTCTTTCCGCCTGTTTGCTACCTGCAACACGCTTGGCTTGGGTAACTTCTCAGGTTTGTATTCGGGCACTCAAGTGCTTAACCACAGTCAATTAGATAGATGGAACATTATCGCTACGCTTAACTATTTAGATCCACAGCATGAGACCAAGATCGTGTTATCCAAGCTTCCAAATCTGAATAATGAGAGTGGTCGACAACTGGTTGAGAAAATGATCGCCACCGCAGGATTAACGCGTAACGGTTTTCGGGCTGGTGACCTTTCTACGGTGATGTCTCCGCGAACGGTGCTCACTTGGGCCGAAAACATCCAAATATTCGATGATGTAGCCACCGCATTTAGGTTGTCATTCTTGAATCGTTGTGAAGACGAAGAAAAAGAACTGGTTAGCGAATACTATTTCCGTTGCTTTGGTGAAGATTTAGAAACGCCTACTCAAAACTATTCCCACTCGGAGTCGTAAACCATGGCCAATGTTTCTTCCCAGCAGAAAAAGATCCTCGATCTTGGCGTGTCTGTCGCCAGAGCGATCAGTGGTGAGTTGAGTCTGAATTATCGGGGAGAACGTCTCTATAAAGGCAATAGTCCCTGTTATTATCAGTCTGCACATACTAACGATCTCACCTTTGTGTCTCGCCATGAGTTGAAAAACAGCAAGCTTTCGATGCAAGGCAAGATCGATTCATCAGCATTACGACTCTTGCTTTCAGATGCTGCTCTTCATTATTCATTGCGACCGAAAAACGAAGTCGAGCGTCTGTTATATGATTTCTGCGAACAGGTACGAATTGAATCGCAAATCCCGTCTTATCTAAAAGGTGTAACCACCAGTATTCAGTTCAATTTTGCGTATTGGAGCGACCAATATCATCAGAATGGCTTCACCGAATCACGAATCGGCATGTTGCTGTTTACACTGATGCAAGTCATCCACACCCGCTTAACCGGTGTCCCAGTTTCGGAACCTATCGCTGAAACCATTGAATCGACTCGCGCCAGCATCGTACCTACTTTCGGGTACAGCCTGAAGCGCTTAAAGCAACATAGAACCGACCAACAACAGTTTGCTCACTGCGCCAATGAGCTTGCAGCCCTTGCGCAAGAGTTAATAACCCAAGAACAAGAGAGCGATAACTCGCCCACGCCTACGGTCGAAGAAGACATTAAGATCCTTGCGCAGCTTGCCTTGATTGTTGATGGTGACATTCAAGATGAAGATGTCGATACCGACATTACAGGCAGTAGCAAGGTATTCGAACTGTCGGGTGCCAATTATCAGGTCTTTAATTCAGAATTTGATCAAATCATCGCGGCAGACAAACTCGTCAGGCGCGCCCTATTACTCGAACTGAGGCAGAAACTCACCGATGACATCATGGCGAGACAAGTCAACACTCGCCGTTTAGCCGCTATGCTCACTCGCTTTGTTGCCACCCCACAAACGAACCGACGTCAGGATCATTTAGAAGAAGGCATTGTTAACGCCACTACGATCACCAAGCTCATCACTTCGCCATTGGAACGCACCGTCTTTTATCAACCAGACATTGGCGCATCCCATCAATGTGCCATCACGTTTTTGATGGACTGCTCAGGTTCAATGCAGAAACACAGTCACAAGCTAAGCCTACTGATGGATACAATTCTCAAATCCGTTGGACTGGCCAACATTCCATTTGAGATTATTGGCTTCACTACCAATAATTGGAACGGTGGCAAAGTTTATCGGCAATGGCTTAAGCAAGGTCAGCCGAAACACCCAGGCCGCTTAAACGAAGTTCGACATATTGTGTTTAAAGATTTTGATACACATTGGAGACGCTCTCGCCTTGGCATTGCCAGCCTTCGTAAAGCTGACATCTTTAAAGAAGGGATTGATGGCGAAGCGGTGCAGTTCGCTAGTCAGCGGTTGCAGCAGCACACCGCACAACGAAAGGTTTTGGTTGTGTTCTCAGACGGTTGTCCGATGGATACTGCCACCAGCACCGCCAACGATCAGTTCTATTTGGATAACCATCTCAAACAAGTGATAGAGCGTGAATCAAACAAAAACCATATCGAGATTCATGGTGTGGGAATGGGCGTCGATTTAAGCCCGTACTACCGCAGTAACATCACTTTAGATGTGCAAGAGAGCTGCTTATTTGGATTATCTAAGAGCGTATTTGAGATGCTAAAGCGTTAAGGTTTTTTTATACGAGCACTCACTGAGCAGTTACGTTTCGGGGAGCTGTGAAGTATCGGCTAGCAAACCGCTAGCCTTTTATCGGAAGGTTCTTAATAGGTAGCAAGCAGCTAAGAGGTAACTAGGAAATAGCGAGCAACTAAAAGACAGCAAGCAACTAAAAAACAGCAAGCAACTAAGAAATAGCAAGCAACGACCATGCAGAGATCGCCATCAAGTACCCACCAATCAACATCAACACAATAAACACCAACTTTCTCAGTTGATCATTGGACAACGGTGGTGGGAAGCGCCGAGCAAACATCGTGACAAGCGCCACCAAGGGAACAGCGATCGCTGATAACCATAGTATGCTCGGTTCCATGTCGCCTGCCGCGTAGACATTGACGGTACGGGACATCGACGTACAAGCGAACGCCATCAGCAGTGTGCTTCGCACTAGATCGAGCGTAAAAGGTTGTCGATAGAGATGGTAAACAATCGGTGGGCCTGCCATACCGAATAACCCACCCGCGAGCCCAGAACTAAAACCAGATAACAAGAAAGATACCGTTGCCGAACGATCCTTTCTGGTTTTAGGTTTGAACATAAAACTCAAACCTGCGAATAACACCATCGCACCCAATAATCCTCGGAGAATATTCGTGGCCGAATCGCTCAACTCATCCAGCAAGAACACCCCCATCGATACGCCGGGGATTATACCGATGACTAACACCACCAGAATCTTGAGTTCACCAAGCAGTGGCTTACCCATCAACGCCACCAAGCAATTGAACAAGGTCACAATACTGACCACAGCGGCAATCACGGGTAAGGAAACCAAATTAAGGCTGACCGTTAAACCAATCACGATGATACCGAGGCCAAAACCCGTGACAGTTTGGAAGTAGGTACCCACCGCAATAGTGGCAAGAATGGCGAGTAAAACAGGTAACTCCATTAGCAATCCTATTTAGGTTGTTTGGGTTTGATTCGAATGTGAGTGCTAGATTCGAGAGCTAGATGTTAATACCGGAACTCAAATGCCGACTCTTCTTTTTCTTCAACATCAACTTCAGTATCAACCTTAGAGTCAGACACTTTCCCTTGCTGCGCTTGTACGGCAGTCACCGCAATTACATTGAAGATATCTTCCGCGCTACACCCTCTGGATAAGTCATTGGCAGGCTGATTCAATCCTTGCAGTAACGGGCCAATCGCGACCGCGCCACCTAATCTTTCTGCGAGCTTATAGCCTATGTTCCCCGCTTCTAAATTGGGGAAGATCAATACGTTAGATTGGCCTTTCACTTCTGAATCGGGCAGCTTTTTCGCGGCTATTTCAGTGACAATCGCGGCATCGAGTTGAACGTCCTGATCGACAGCTATTCCGGGACAACGTTGTTTCACTAACTGAGCGGCATTACGAACCTTATCGACTGATTCATGCTTAGCACTGCCGTTGGTAGAGAACGACAGCATTGCCACTTTCGGTTCTTCCATCAACAGGGTTTGAGCGCTGTTTGATGCCGCTACTGCAATGGACGCAAGCTCGGTTTCGTTGGGGTTAATCACCAAACCACAATCACTGAAAATCATGCCACCTTTAAGATTATGGAAAGGCTCGCACAACATCATCAGAAAGAAGCTAGACACCAACTCACTATCTGGTGCTGGCCCAATGATCTGCAGCGCCGCTCGTACTACATCAGACGTGGTGTAAACCGCACCATTGACTGTGCCGTCTACTAACCCTTCCCTCACCATCAAATTGGCAAAAATCAATGGGTCTTTGACCTTCTCCAATGCATCTTCATAAGTCATGCCTTTGGCTTTTCTTAGCTCATAGAGCCGTTCAGCCAACACAGCTTTGAGTGCTGATGTTTGTGGTGAAACAATATGAATGCCAGCGAGATTAATGTGGTGCAACTGTGCCGCTTCGATAATCGCCTTTTCATCGCCGACTAGCGTGATGTAAGCGAGCTGTTTATCTATCGCCAATCGTGCCGCTTTGAGTACACGAGGGTCTTCTGCTTCGCTTAAAACCACTCGCTTACGATCTAAGTGAGCCTTATCAATAATCCGTTCAATCGCTTTCATCTTAAATTCCATTTATTGAGATTAATTGTTCCATAATTTATATTTATATTATTGAAATAATAAAAAAGGTCAAATTTTATTCAGATAATTGAAGATTTTTAATTTGGTATGTACACTCTTATACATAGACATATCGCAAGGATGAATCACTGTATGCAAACAGAAACACCACAAGTTCAAGGAGATACGCCCACTCTCCGACTTTTTGCACTATTAGAGGTGATAGCGCAAAAAGATGAGTTTATTTCTCTTCAAGGGCTCGTCGAAGAAACCGGACTACCGAAACCAACTCTGCACCGCATGCTGCAACAATTAGAAGCTGCGGGTATTATTCAAAGAGATGGTGACGAAAAGCATTACAGCTCTGGCATTCGACTCAGAAAGCTTGCTGAAAACCTGCTGTTCAATAGCACCATGCACAGCGCACGACGCACTATTCTTGAAAACCTTCGAGCAGAAGTCGGCGAGAGCTGCAACCTAACGGCACTGTCGAGCGGTGAGATCATCTATCTTGATCGCGCAGAAACTGAAGCCCCGCTTCGCTTCCATCTACAACCAGGCTCTCGCGTGCCCGTACATTGCTCAGCCACAGGCAAATTGTTTTTGGCGCACATGTCGAAATCACAACGCAGAAGACTGATCGAAAATGTGCCTCTCACTCAATACACAGTAAAAACCATCACCGACTATTCGACATTAGAGAAAGACATCGAAGAAGCGAAGATCCAAGGTTTTGCTATTGATGATGAAGAGTTCTTACCCGGTTTAGTCTGTATCGCTGTATTGATACCGTCTTCCACTGGTCAATCCAATCTTGGCTTAGCAATACAAGCGCCAGTGATTCGCGTAAAACCAGACGAAGCGATCAAGTTTCTGCCAGCTCTTCAAAAAGCAGCAAAAGCGCTCGCGAAGATAGAGTCTGATAACTGGGGCTAGTGAGCAGATCTATCTCAGAGAATGACCAAGATTAGCGAATCAACATCCATGCCCTTCGACCAATCAACATTTGGTCGAAGTCATTTAAAGACTCGCCAACCCGCATATAAGCAACACGTCTAAAGTAATCACAACAAAGGAATCACGATGCTAAACATTAAGAACCAGCACTTACTCTCTTTTATGGTGACAGAAGCGAACAACGCAGTTGCAGTCACAAACCCAGCAACGGGTGAGCTTATTGGGCATGCGCCAATCTCATCCGAGGCGGAGTTAGAGAGCGCTATCGAACGCGCTCATGTTGCGCAGAAAGAGTGGGCAAAAATTCCCGCTAAATCCCGTGCTGCAATGCTAAGTGGTTGGCATCAACTGATCCTTGAAAACAAAGAAGATCTTGCTCGCCTAATGACCATTGAACAAGGTAAGCCGTTAGCAGAAGCAACGGGCGAAGTGGTGTATGGTGCTAGCTTTATTGAATGGTTCGCCGAAGAAGCCAAGCGCACCTATGGTGATTCTATTCCTAGCACAGTCGCAGGCAAACGCTTGGTAACCATCAAGCAACCTATCGGAGTCGCATGTGCCATTACGCCATGGAACTTTCCAATTGCGATGATCACTCGTAAGGCTGCTCCTGCCCTTGCTGCTGGCTGTAGTTTTATTGTGAAGCCCTCAGATGAAACGCCGCTTTCTGCATTTGCTGTGGTTGAATTGGCTTACCAAGCGGGCATTCCTAAAGATCTACTTCAAGTCGTACTTGGCGACAGCCCCGAACAGATTGGCGAGCTTTTCACATCACACCCACTGATCAAAAAGATCTCTTTTACTGGATCGACTCGAGTCGGCAGTATCTTGATGGCTCAAGCTGCGAAAGGCATTAAGCGCACTTCAATGGAACTGGGCGGCAACGCACCGTTTATCGTGTTTGACGATGCGGATATCGACGCGGCCGTTCAAGGCGCAATGGCTTCAAAATTCCGTAATGCAGGCCAAACCTGTGTTTGTGCGAACCGTTTCTACGTTCATAGCAAGGTACATGACGAGTTTGTGGCGAAATTCGACCAAGCTGTTCAGCAGCTTAAAATGGGTAACGGATTAGATGAAGGCGTCACTATTGGCCCTGTTATCAGTGAAAGGGCGAAACAAAATATCCAAGGGTTGATTGACCGAGCGATGGAACAAGGTGCGCAGCCTGTCACCCCAACTCAAGCGCTTGACGGCTTGTTCATTCAGCCTGTGGTTCTTAAAGAGGTGAAACACAGCATGGACATCGTTCAACAAGAGATCTTCGGCCCAGTCGCGCCTGTGATGAAGTTCGAAACCGATGAAGAACTCATCGAGATGGCCAACGATACCATTTATGGTTTGGCGTCTTACTTCTACAGCCAGAACATTCACCGCGTATGGCAGGTCGCAGAAGCGCTGGAATACGGCATGGTTGGCATTAATGACGGTATGATCTCGACCGAAGTCGCGCCTTTTGGTGGGGTGAAGCAGTCAGGTATTGGCCGTGAAGGCGCTAAAGAAGGCATCGATGAGTACATGGATATCAAGTATCTGTGCTTTGGTAGTAACTAGATCTCGGAAGTAGTTAGGTTTGGTCGCAACTAAGCCTAACTCTTAAACATCAGCAAGCTTAAACATCGAATAGCCCAAACAATACCTCTCTTTTGAGCTTCGCCCCTCCCTCGAAAAAAAACCAAAAAAAAGCCGCGCTAAATTAGCGCGGCACCTTGGGCTCGGTTCAAATAGGGGTACTACTTTTTTTATTATTTATTGTGCGGTTCCTTTCAGCTTCAGTCGCATCGCATGCAACACTGGCTCGGTATAACCACTAGGTTGAGCGCAGCCTTCGAATACCAGCTGACAAGCCGCTGAGAAAGCAATGCTATTTTCAAAATCTGGCGCCATATTGCGGTAGCTAGAATCACCTGCATTTTGTCCATCAACCACTGCCGCCATACGTTTCATGGTTTTCATTACTTGTGCTTCATCGCAAATGCCGTGGCGTAACCAGTTGGCAATATGTTGACTCGAAATACGCAATGTCGCTCGGTCTTCCATTAACCCTACATCGTTAATATCTGGCACTTTCGAACAACCGACGCCTTGGTCAATCCAACGCACTACGTAGCCAAGAATACCTTGTGTATTGTTATCCAATTCATTTTGGATATCTTTAGCTGTCAGCTTTTGATTACCTAGTAACGGGATAGTAAGAATATCGTCAACGTTCGCTCTCACACGCTCACGAAGCTCTTTCTGACGGCTTGGTACGCTCACCTTGTGATAATGAAGAGCATGCAAAGTCGCGGCAGTTGGAGAAGGAACCCAAGCGGTATTTGCACCTGCTTTTGGGTGTCCGATTTTCGCATCCATCATCTTGGCCATGTTGTCCGGCTCTGGCCACATGCCTTTACCGATCTGGGCTTTACCTTGCAGGCCACAAGCTAAGCCAAGATCAACGTTTTGATCTTCGTAAGCGCCAATCCAAGTCATGGTTTTCAGCTGTGTTTTAGGAGCAAACGGACCCGCTTCCATACTGGTGTGAATTTCATCACCCGTTCGATCTAGGAAACCAGTGTTGATGAACACTACACGGTCTTTAGCCGCGCGAATACACTCTTTCAAGTTCACAGAGGTACGACGCTCTTCGTCCATGATGCCAACTTTGATCGTGAATCGATCTAGGCCTAATGCATCTTCAATACGGCCAAACAACTCATTGGTAAACGCCACTTCTTCAGGGCCATGCATCTTAGGTTTAACAATATTGATGCTGTTCGCGGTCGAGTTTTGGTACGCGCTGTTGCCTTTTAAATCATGCATCGCGATTAGTGAAGTGATCATGCCATCCATAATACCTTCAGGTACTTCGTTACCGTCAGCATCAATAATGGCAGGATTGGTCATTAGATGGCCCACATTGCGGATAAACAACATGCTGCGGCCTTTCAGCGAGATCTCGCCTCCCGTCACGCTGGTGTATTGACGATCTGGGTTGAGGTTACGAACGATGGTTTTGCCGTTTTTCTCTAGCGACTCTTGTAAGTCACCTTTCATCAAGCCTAACCAGTTACGGTAAGCCAATGCTTTGTCTTCACCATCAACCGCTGCTACCGAATCTTCGCAATCCATAATGGTGGTGAGAGCCGATTCCACCAGCACATCTTTAATACCAGCCACATCAACGCTGCCAATTGGCGCGCTCGGGTCAATTTGAATTTCGATATGGAGATTGTTGTGCTTAAGCAGAATGCTTGAAGGCGCACTCGCATCACCTTGGTAACCAATGAACTGGTTGCGATCGATTAGAGTGACTTCTTCGCCGTTATCTAAGGTCGCTGTTAGTGTATTGCCAATGCTGACGTTGCTGATGCTGTATTTGGTCACATCTTTATGGGAAACACCGTTGAGAGGTGCTGCGTCATCAAGGAAACCTCGAGCGTAGCTCACTACTTTAGCGCCACGTACAGGGTTAAAGCTGCCACCCTTTTCTGCACCATCACTTTCACTGATGACATCGGTTCCGTAGAGCGCATCGTATAAACTGCCCCAACGCGCATTAGCCGCGTTAAGTGCAAAACGTGCATTCATAATAGGCACAACGAGCTGCGGGCCCGCTTGTGTTGCAATTTCAGGCTCAACGCTTGCAGTGGTAACTTGAAAGTCTTCGCCTTCAGGTACGAGGTAGCCAATCTGCTGTAAGAACTCTTTGTACTCCACAGGATCTAGCGCTTGCCCGGCACGCTCTTGGTGCCAGACGTCAATTTGATGTTGAAGATCGTCGCGCTTAATAAGCAATGCGCGGTTCTTTGGAGCCAAATCTTCAAGGATGGTTGCAAAAGATTGCCAAAAGTCTTCAGCGACAATGCCTGTTCCAGGAATGACCTGATCATTAATTAATTGGTAGAGGGTGCTATCAATGTTCAAGCTTCCCTGTTGAATACGACTGCTCATAAAATCTCTCTCAAGCTAACTGATGACTACTCAATATATTTACTTAACTGACTTAAATTTCAATAACTCATTTAAACTTACGCAACGGACATAAATTTAGCTAATTTATGCCAGTTATACTGGATATTCATATAAAAAATACCCTACAAACTGTGTTATTCCGTCACACCACTCTCTATTTCATTGGCGACGCTTTTAATCAATCGGCGCATCCACTGATGGTCAGGATTGGTTTGTAATAATGGACTCCAAGCCATTTTCACCTCAAAGGGTTCAATAGCAAATGGCGCAGGTTTGATTAACAACCGAGGGTTGTTGCGCTGCAATTGTGCCGCTTTGGTTGGAATGGTCAGGATCAGGTTCTTCTGTTGAGCGAAGAGAATCGCCGACAGGTAGTGTCGTGTGAACACCGTGATATTACGCGTTTTGCCAATGCGCATTAATGCTTCATCTATCCAACCAAGCTTTTGCGCTTCGCTTGGGTTAATCCCAACACCGGTGCCCATACCCGTCTTACTTACCCAGATATGTTGCGCCTTTAGATAAGACAAAATATCGAAGTTGTCCGCTATCGGGTTATCACAACTAAATAGGCAAGAAAACCCGTCGTGCCAAAGGCTCATCTGATGGAACGACTGTGGAATGTCGTCAAAACGGTTGATGATAATATCAACAGTGCCTTGCTCCACATCCTGATAACTCACGTCACTTGGCGTCATAATATCCAAGCGTATTTTCGGTGCTATCTCGCTCAACTTTTTCAATAGCGGCTGAATAATGGTTGACTCAGCATAGTCACTCGCCATGATACGAAACACACGTTCACTGTCTTCTGCATTAAATTCCGTGGTCGGCTGCAATGTCTTTTCTACATTCGCCAAGATGTTTCTAATCAATGGTTGCAGTTTATGTGCTCGCTCGGTCGGTATCATCCCTTCACTGGTTCTCACCAATAGCGGGTCTTCAAATAAATCACGTAATCGACGCAGGCCATTACTCATGGCTGGCTGAGTGATTCCTAACTGATTTGCTGCTCGTGTTACGTTTCTTTCACGTAGCAACATGTCTAAATACACAAGTAAATTAAGGTCTATACGAGCAATATTCATAAGAAAAATACCGAATATAATAACTATAAATTAACAAAATTATCACATACATGGTTATTCTTTGTCCATGGTTAGATTTAATCCAAATCGAATGACCTCGCCAAATTGGCCAACATGTCCACGTGAAACTAAGGAATAGTTATGTCGCAAATTACACAAGATATCGAAAAGATTGAAGTTGCAAAAAGCGCTGCTGGTGCTCCATGGGATGCAATCAACCCTGAATCTGCAGCTCGTATGCGAGCTCAAAACAAATTCAAAACAGGTCTGGATATTGCGCAATACACGGCAGATATTATGCGTGCAGACATGGCGGCTTACGACGAAGACAGCTCTCAATACACTCAATCACTGGGTTGCTGGCATGGTTTCATCGGCCAACAAAAGCTGATTTCTATTAAGAAGCACTTTGATGGCAAGACAGACCGTCGTTACCTATACCTTTCAGGTTGGATGGTAGCAGCACTTCGCTCTGACTTCGGTCCACTTCCAGACCAATCTATGCATGAGAAAACGTCAGTTGCTGGCCTAGTAGAAGAGCTATACACCTTCCTACGTCAAGCGGATGCTCGTGAACTAGGTGGCTTGTTCCGTCAACTAGACACAGCACGTGAAGCGGGCGATGTGAATCTACAAGACCAAATCCAAGACAAAATCGACAACCACGTAACACACGTAGTACCAATCATTGCGGATATCGATGCAGGTTTCGGTAACGCAGAAGCAACTTACCTAATGGCTAAGCAGATGATTGAAGCAGGTGCATGTTGTCTACAAATCGAAAACCAAGTAGCCGATGAGAAGCAATGTGGTCACCAAGACGGCAAAGTAACGGTTCCTCATGCTGACTTCCACGCAAAACTTCGCGCACTTCGTTACGCTTTCCTTGAACTAGGCATAGACAACGGCGTTATTGTTGCTCGTACCGATTCACAAGGTGCTGGTCTAACAAAAGAAATCGCAGTAGTGAAAGAACCTGGCGACCAAGGTGATATCTACAACTCATACCTAGATGTTGAAGAGATTGATGTTGCAGATATGGCTGAAGGTGATGTTTGCTTCAACCGTGACGGCAAGCTAGTTCGTCCTAAGCGTCTGCCTTCAGGCCTATACCAATTCCGCGAAGGTACTGGTGAAGACCGCTGTGTATTCGACTGTATTGAAGCAATCAACGCGGGTGCTGACCTTCTTTGGATTGAGACTGAGAAACCACACATCGGTCAAATCAAAGAGATGATGGACGGCGTACGTGAAGTACACCCTAATGCGAAACTGGTTTACAACAACTCTCCATCATTCAACTGGACATTAAACTTCCGCCAACAAGCATACGATGCAATGGCAGCAGCAGGTAAAGATGTATCAGCTTACGACCGTGCAAGCCTAATGAGTGCGGAATACGATGAAACTGAACTGTCTGCAAGCGCTGACGAGAAGATTCGTACATTCCAAGCGGACGCATCTCGCGAAGCGGGTATCTTCCACCACTTGATTACTCTGCCGACTTACCACACTGCAGCACTGTCTACCGACAACCTTGCAAAAGAATACTTCGGTGACCAAGGCATGCTGGGCTATGTTGCGAATGTTCAACGTAAAGAGATTCGCCAAGGTATCGCATGTGTTAAACACCAAAACATGTCTGGTTCAGACATGGGTGATGACCACAAAGAGTACTTTGCTGGTGAAAATGCACTAAAAGCAGCGGGTGAAGCGAATACGTCTAATCAATTTGATTAATCGTTAACAGCGTTTCCCCCTCTAGAATCTCCCCCTCCCTTTTCCCTGTTAGGTGCTGGGAGGGAGGAGGTTTTGGGATGAAGCTTGTACTGCCGGCTTCATCTCAAAGCCTCAGATTTGTGTTCCACACCACTGTGACCCTGAAAAATTCTGTTTAAACTGATCACATTCCTGTTTGTTGATTTTCCTATTTATTGAGAGTGCCTATGACTTCAATACCGACACACCTACAAGATGCTAAAACACTGCTGTCAGAAAATGGTTTCGCTACTGGTGATACTTGGTATCACGGCACATCTTCAGCCTTACTCGCTTCAATCCAAGACCAAGGGCTGAAACGCTCAGGAGACAAAGCACTCAATGAAGCCGCTTCAAAAACCATGGCAACGATTGGCAATAATTACACAGAATCCGTTGAGCCCGTCTTCTTAACTCAGAGTAAAGAACTGGCATACTACTGGGCTCAGCAAACTATTCGCGAGCGCAGCACTCGTTTTGAGGGTGAAGAACGCCCTATCGTATTAGCGGTAAATTTAACGGACAAACAACGTGCCAAAGTAAGGCCTGACGTTGGCGCAATGAGCCTATTAATGATGAGTGTTGGCGAGCAATTCATGGCTCACTTAACTGAGATCTATCAAGAGAACAACATCGCAGGCCCAGACATCGAACTGCGCACTGCGGATCGTATGGATTATCTCAATAAGCTTGGAATGGCCTACATTGATGAAGACATCAGCCGTGCTTGCGTGCAAGAGCTGTCAGAGCCAGAACTGACCTGCTAATAAGCTTCATTACGTTAGCACTATTCAGGAGAAAAAATAGCTCCTAAGTAGGAGTAATGCCGATCAGTTAGAACTAAAGTGATCGGTTGAACGATCCTTCAGAGCTGTC